>QIDP01000143.1 GCA_003229375.1 Nitrospirota bacterium | reverse complement strand
ATTTTAGGCACTTTTATACTCTTTAGTGTCATCAAAATTCAGTTAGGTTGAAAAATTATTCTTATGCAAAAACCTAACCGGACAACGCTGACTATTATATAGGATCTGAAGCAAAATTATCTGTTGATTAACCTTCTTATCTCCTTTGCCGCTTCCTTGAGGGCTATATCAGGGGTCTCTTGTCCTACAATCGCCTTGCTTACATATACCTGCAATATATCTGATATCTGTGAATATCTGGGATGTGATGGACGTGGACGGGCTGTCAAAAGGACCTTATACAGATCAGGATAATAAGGGCTTTCTGCTAATATATCTTTATCTTTAAATAGATCATGTCTTGTTGGAATAGCGCCATTTTTAAAATGGAGTATCTTTTGCCCTTCATAACCGGCTGCAAACTTAATAAATTTCCAGGCAGCCTCCTTATTTTTCGAAAATTTAGAGATCCCGAATCCCCATCCACCGAGTGTTGCAGCGCTCTTACCCCCTTTTTTATGAACCATCGGGATAATTCCGATTTTGCCCTGTATTGGAGAACCATCCTTTTGTGAGAGTGTCCATGCATATGGCCAATTTCTCATAAATATTGCCCTTCCTTCATGGAAGATATGCCGGCTCTCCTCTTCCTGGTATGTTGTAACACCGGGAGGACATATCTTATACCTGTTTAAGATATCAGACATCCACTGTAAGGCCGAGATTGCCTCTGGCTCGTCAATCCTCACAATACCCTTTTCATCCAGGAGATCTCCTCCGGCACCCCAGACAAGTTCAAGAAAATCACAAATCAGCCCTTCATACTGCTTACCCTGAAAGACAAATCCCCATACATCAGGCGGACTCTGTAACTTCAAAGCTATATCAACAAACTCATTCCATGTCTCAGGAGGGCTCAATCCTGCCTGTTTCAGGATATCCTTCCTGTAATAGAGCATTCCTGCATCAGTACGCATAGGCACACGGTAGATATTTCCGTTATATATCGAGCCTGCAATATCTCCGGGTAAAAATTCCTTTTGCATCTTAAGAGTAAACCTATTATCTAATGGCTCAATCCAGCCAGCCTGCGCAAACTTTGAGACCCAGATGATATCCATAAATGCAAGATCGTATGTAGATTCTCCGGCCAGAAAAGAGGTTGAATACATATTCTCACGTATATTGGTGGAATCAGGCCCCTCAACCAGATCAATATCAATATCAGGGTGTTCCTTTTCAAACCGTTCTATAAGTTCTTTCCATCCTCCGCCATTATCCGGTCTGTTCAGGAATCGAACTGTAGTCTTTTCACTCCCCCCCTTTTTTACACAGGAGAATATAGGTATTGAAAAAAGGATAAGTATTAGACATCTATAAAGAATCAGTTTCATAAAATATCTCCCTTATTTAAAAGCCGGATAAAGTATACCACACAGGAGGACATAATTATATGGTTCTATGAAGAAATTTCCTTTGTTTACGATTTTCGAATGCCGGTTTTCGATTGGTTCATTCTTATGGTTTGCATAAATCCGTCAGATTTGTTAACCTTCCACTTATGCAGATATTTATTATATTAGGAGGTTAAATAATGTCCCATAGGCTTTCTCAATTTATGGAGGATTATTAAAAATGAATCAAAATTACCAGAATCAATAATAGAAAGAATAAATGAATAAGGATGAACTATTCAATAAATAAATTGGGAGGAGAAAAATGAAGATAAAAAAGATCGGAATTCTTACCGGTGGAGGCGATTGTCCCGGTTTGAATGCAGTGATTAGAGGGATTACAAAGAAAAGTATTTTTGAATACAATCTAAAGGTGATCGGGATTATAGACGGTTTTTCGGGCCTATTAAGCCGTAATATAAAGAGATTAAAAGTGGAAGATGTTTCAGGTATCCTTTCATTAGGCGGAACAATTTTAGGAACCTCTAACATAGCCAATCCATTTCGTGTTCCTATCAATGATGGAGGCAAACTGAAATTCGAAGATCATTCTGAAGGTGTCCTTGATTATTATAAAAGACTTAAGTTGGACGCCCTTTTCTGTATAGGAGGAGACGGGACCCTTACCATAGCACATCGACTGGTCAAGATGGGCATAAATATTATAGGTATCCCTAAGACTATAGATAATGATATCTTTGAAACTGATGTCACTTTTGGTTTTGATTCTGCAGTAGAAACCATTGCCAGGGCAACAGATACCCTGCATAGTACTGCTATGTCACACCATAGGGTTATGATTCTTGAGGTAATGGGCAGGAATGCCGGGTGGCTTGCATTATACGGAGGGCTTGCAGGGGGAGGGGATATAATCCTGATACCTGAAATTCCTTATAATATTGACAATATCTGTGAAAAGGTGAAGCAAAGGAATCTTCATGGGAAGCGCTTTAGTATTATTGTTATCTCTGAGGGGGCAAGACCCATTAGAGGTAGAAAGGTTATAAAACGAATCGTAAAGAAAAGTACTGACCCTGTGAGGTATGGAGGGATCGGGATAAAGCTAGGGCGCGATATTGAAAGACGTACAGGGCTGGAGACCAGGGTAACCATTTTGGGACACCTTCAGAGAAGCGGGTCTCCCACAGCATTTGATCGAATCTTAGGATCACGTTTTGGGACCGATGCATTGGATCTTGCCTTAAAAGGAGAGTTTGGCAATATGGTTGCTTTAAAGGGAGAAACCATTTCATCTGTTTCATTACAGGAGGTATCAGGAAGACAGAGATTGGTTCCTCTTGATTCTTCTGTCCTGATATCAGCACGATCTGTTGGCACATCATTTGGGGATTAGAGTAGCAAAAGATATTCCAATTAATGGATGGACAATAGTCTAACAGTAGGGATTTGCATATAGATAGCGCCTGACCTAAAAATAGTGTTTGAACTAAATGAATATAATAGCAATTCCATCATTTATCAGTGTACTGTTCTGTATTGGACTTGGTATATTTGTATTCTCCGGAAATCCCCGGCATATTGCCAACATAAGTTTTTCTCTTGGTGTTATATCACTTGCAGTGGCTGAGTTTGGAAACTTTATGATCCTCTCCTCCAATGATCCCCTCGGATTGATGTTCTGGAAGCGGGTGTCATTTGCAGGAGAGGCGTTTATCCCTGGCAACTGGATAATATTCAGCCTTGTCTTTGCGAGGACAAATTACAAAGAACTGCTATATAAATGGAAGACAGCAGGCATAGCAGCATATATCATACCTTTATCCTTTCTCGCCTTTATAGAATCCGATTTATTTGTGCAGTTTTCATGGGTACAAGAAGACCCCCCAACCGCTGTTCTCCTTCTTGGTTCAATTGGACGATACTTTTGCCTACTACTGTTAATAGGGAGTATTATAGTACTCCTCAATCTTGAGAACACCTTACGATCCTCGGCCAGAGAGGAACGATGGAGTATAAAGTATGCCCTTCTGGGCGTGGGTGCAATATTTGCCTTTTATCTATACATCAACAGTCAGCGTATATTGATGACAGTACTGAGAACCGATTATATACCGGTCAATTCAGGTGTGATAATAATATCTCTCTCCCTGATAGTATTCTCACTTGTAAGGCACAGGCTCATGGATGTAAATGTCTTTATATCGAGATATGTGATCTACAATTCTGTTACAGTCCTTTTCGTTGGCATTTATCTTTTAGCGGTCGGTCTGATCGGGAGCGGAATCAAGTACCTTGGAATAAAATATGATGCAGCTATTTCAATTCTCTTTGTCTTTATTGCGGTTTTGGTGATGTCTATCCTCCTTCTATCTGAACAGGCAAGACGAAAGGTAAAGATGTTTATCAACAAACACTTCTACAGAAGTAAGTATGATTACAAGTATGAGTGGTTAAACCTGACCAGCAGGCTGAGTTCCAGATTCTCCCCTGAAGATATGTTCACACCAATAATTGAGATGTTCGCGGATACGATGTGGGTTAATCGTATATCCTTATGGCTGTATGAGGAGGATAGAGATGAATTGTATTTAGCAGAAACTATGAATCTGCCGGAGAAAGAGGAGAGAATAAAAGGAGACAATAGCCTGATAAGGTATCTGAGGGAAAAAGATGTTTCAATAGACATAAAAGATCTAAAAGCGAACAGAGAACTATACAGCATCTATGAGGAAAATATCGGGTTATTTGATCAAATGGAGGTATCTGTCTGTGTTCCCCTTATAATTGCAGACAAGATGATAGGGTTTGTCACACTCGGAGAGGAGTTGACGGGAGCGATATATAACTATGAAGACTATGATATACTGCATACCATGGCAAAGCAGATTGCAAGTACCCTGCTGAGCGCAAGGCTTTCACAAGAATTGATAAAGGTCAAGGAAAGAGAGGCATTTCAGAGATTTTCCTCCTTTATACTTCACGATCTTAAGAACTTTGCATCCATGCTTTCTCTGGTGTCCCAAAATATGGATGATAATTTTGATAATCCTGAGTTTATAAAAGATGCATTTAAGGCAGTATCAGATACTGCATCAAAGATGAAAGACCTTATTGCCAGCCTGTCTGCCTCCCCTGAAAAGGTGAAGTTGAGGTGTATGGATGCTGATCTGAACGAATTAGTAAGGAGTGTGATATCCGAGATACCTCTGAACCATAGCACTAAAGTCAATATAATAATCGATAAACAGGATACTATTCCGAATGTATGGGTGGATTTAGGAGAAATAAAAAAGGTTATTGTAAATATTCTGCTCAATGCCATTGAAGTCTCTCCTGAAATGGGTAAGGTTGTTTTAAAGACATACATGGAAAATGGGGGGGTTATCCTTGCTGTTTCAGATCAGGGATGTGGTATGTCAGAGAAATTTATAAAAGAGTCGCTTTTTAAACCTTTCAGCACAACCAAAGAGGGAGGACTGGGAGTAGGATTGTTTCACTGTAAGAGTATCATTGATGCCCATAATGGCAGGATAGAGGTTAAAAGTCGGGAAGGGGAGGGGAGTACCTTCAAGATAATTTTGCCCATTACTCAATAAAATAGTGCCTAAAGTGAACTAAAGTGCCTAAAGTTAATGGAATATAATTTTTTTAACTTTAGCTCACTTTAGACATTTTAGGCACTTTAGGCACTTATAAACAAGCTACCACCTCTGATGGTGGCAATTTGACTTCAAGGAGGAATTATGAAGATTAAGCGTACATTGATAAGTGTATCAGATAAGGAGGGGATAGCGGCCTTTGCAAAAGAGCTTGTAGATATTGGTGTAGAGATTATATCTACAGGTGGAACAGCAAGGCTTCTAACGGAAAATGATATCAAGGTGATATCTGTCTCGGACTACACCGGATTTCCGGAGATGCTTGATGGGAGGGTCAAGACCCTCCATCCTATGATACATGGCGGGCTGTTATGGAAGAGGGAGAATGAAAGACACAGGGATGAGATGGAATCACAGGGGATAAAGTCCATTGATTTGGTAGTAGTCAACCTCTATCCCTTTGAGGAGACCATTTCAAAGGAGGGATGCACATTTGAGGATGCGATAGAGAATATCGATATCGGCGGTCCTGCTATGCTGCGGTCTGCTGCCAAGAATTTCAGTAATGTTGCTGTAGTGGTAAATCCTGATGATTATAGTATTGTTATAGAGGAATTGAAGAGAAATGACGGTAAACTGAGTGACAAAACAAGATTGAGGCTGGCAAAGGAGGCGTTTCAGCATACTGCCAGATATGACAGCCTTATCACAAACTATCTGGGTGAAAGGATAGGGGAGGGCACTACAGATCTTCCGGAGATACTGAACCTGAGATTTGTAAAAATAGAGGATATGAGATATGGCGAAAATCCTCATCAGAGGGCTGCATTTTACAGAGAATTGAAACCCGAAGAGGCAGATATATCACATGCGGCAAAGCTTCACGGAAAGGAGCTTTCCTTTAATAATATAATCGACCTGAATGCCGCTATAGGCGTGGTAAGAGAATTTAGTGCATCTGCGGCCGTTGTTATAAAGCATACCAACCCCTGCGGAGCAGCCTTTGCAGATAGACAGGTTGATGCCTACAGAAAGGCAAAGGAGACCGATCCTTTATCTGCCTTTGGTGGAATTCTGGGGTTTAACAGGGAGGTGGATATAGAGACAGCAGAGGAGATATCCTCTACCTTTATAGAGGCAGTCATAGCCCCTGGTTTTGATGACAGTGCATTGGAGATACTGAAAAAGAAGAAGAACCTGAGGTTAATGGAGTTAAAGGGGATGGAGACAAGCAGTCCGGACATTCCTATGGAGTATGATATGAAAAAGGTAGGAGGCGGGATACTACTTCAGGAATCAGACTCTGTAGACCTGAAGGAGGATCAACTCAAGGTAGTGACCAAAAAGGAGCCGACCCAAGAGGAGTGGAGGGCGATAAGGTTTGCATGGAAAGTGGCAAAGCATGTCAAATCAAATGCAATAGTATATACCTCACCGGATCAGACCCTGGGTATCGGCGCAGGCCAGATGAGTCGCGTGGACTCTTCTAAGATTGCAGTAATGAAGGCGAACAAGTCCTTAAAGGGATCGGCAATGGCATCAGATGCCTTTTTTCCCTTCAGGGATGCGGTTGATGCCGCGGTAGAGGCAGGAGTAACAGCGATCATACAGCCCGGTGGTTCCATCAGGGATGAAGAAGTCATAAATGCGGCAGATGAGCATAATATCACTATGGTCTTTACAGGGATAAGGCACTTCAAACATTAAATAGAAGTGAACTAAAATGCCTAATTAGATGCAAACTATACTTCAAACTCACTTTTTGGAATACCCGATTGACGAATTATTGATTGCAGTGTACCTTTTCTAATTTCTTTGTGATTGGGCACTGGAACTGTTATGGTACTCCCTCCAGCTTTAAGCTGCATAATTATATGACTTCCACGCCTTCTAACTTCCTCAAACCCATGTTTAGCAAGAAATTTGCAAACTTCTTCTCCTGAAAAGACTCCTAACTTACCCAACTGATACCTCAACTGGTGTAATGTAAACTTCTTGAGATAATCGCTCTTGTACTTCTTCCGGAGATGCACATTCAAAAAATAAAGTCAAAGCTTCTTCCAGGTTTTTACGTGTTTCCTCTACCGTATCCCCTTGACTAGCTATATCCAACTCAGGACACAGGGCAACATATCCATCACCTTCTTTTTCAATTATTGCAGTCAATTTATATTTCATCTGAAACCTCCTTTTACATAGCATTTATTATACCATGTCTCGTTTGAAAGAAAACTGAAAAATAATATGGAGATTTATTAATAAATTATGAGATACGAATGGGACGAGAAAAAAAGGCAGGATACATTAATCCCGGCTTCTTCATCAGCAAGAACAGAAGCATAAGTTAAAATGGTTTGCCGTTGCATATATTCGGGTCGTATACTATTCTCTCAGTCAAACCACCACCGCCAGAGGCGGTGGTGGTTTGACTTCTTACCTGTCAATAGTTTTGCATAGTATGCAACAACGTCCCTAAAGTTTCACAGGGATCCGGATCCTTTTATTCTTCTTCCTCAGACGGCAGCAATGCAAACCCTTCCTTATTTGCTGCCTCTTTCAGCCTATTATCCAGACAGACAAAGCCATGCCTTTTAGGACTTTTCTCAGCCCAGACCAGTGCCGCAGCCAACTGCAGAGAATCAGCGGCGCGTAAAGGATGAAGCAAAAGGAGCCTTGCAGCAAGATCTCTTATATCCTGACTTGGCTTGATTTCTGTCCACGAGCCAGACAGCATATTGAGAACATTTCGCAGTTGTTCTTCCTCCCGATTATTCAGAAGCCTCTCGCGGCGCAAACGGGCAAAAGCTGAATAGCATTCTATGGTACTTCCCCACCATGCGACGATTGCGCCATCTTGTCCCGAAATATTGCGAATCACCTTGGTTTGCGGCTCATCAAGGCATAAGGGAATGATCGCTGAAGCATCCCAAAACATCATCTCCCTTCCTCCCGCTCCTCTAATAAGGCTTTCAGAGCCAAGCCTTTTCTATCCTTAGGTCTAGGTTGGTTCCAAAACCCTCTTGGTAATTTTCCGGTGCCGATACTAACCAATCCTGCTCGTTCCAGCGTTAGAAGATGAACAGAAATCTCAGTTTTACCCCTTTTAAGAGGAATAATCTTGGCAACAGGTTTTCCCCTTTCAGTGACAAGTACCTCCTCGCCCGCTTTTACCCTGGCCAGATACTCACTCAGTGAAGCCTTCAATTTCGAAATGGCGGCAGTTTTCATAATTACGTCCTCCATGTCCTAATACATATGACTAATATAGTCTAATTCATATGACCTGTCAATCTATAAAACTGGAATTTCCCCATTTGTAACTATTCTGTAGGGGACAAAAATCAGGAAAAGTGCAACTTATAGCAAACTTTTTCGCAGGCTAAAGCCCGCGGCTACCAAATCCAGCCCACGTACCAGGTCTTCATGTTTTCATGATTCTATTTTTTTCTCTTCTATAATAAAACCAAGAATGCCCATAACGGGATTTCAATAACTCCGTTTTTATGAAATTGAATAGTATTTTTGGTGATAATCAAGGAGGTTGAAATACGGAGCTCCCTGGATATTTTTTCCATAAAAGATATCAACTTCCCATCAATGCGATCCCGAAATTTCACTTCCAAAAGGATCATTTTATTTGGTTCCGTTTCAACTAAAAAATCGACCTCCTCTTTTTTGTCATTTCTATAATAAAAGAGTGAGGAAAATATTTGTTTCAGGGCGTTACAGACAACGATTTCTGCAGACGGCCCCAAAAGCTGCTGATGGTCAGGCAATATAAATTCCTGTAGTCTAAAAAAGAGACCGGAATCCACGGCAAAAGCCTTTTTTAAAGCCCTTGACTGCCCTGCCAGGCTTTTGGTGTATTTGGGAATGAAATGAAGGAGCTTCCCCAATTCAAGGTAATGAAAATAATTATTTATGGTTGTTTTCTTTTCCATTTGCAAATCAGCAATCCTGCTCATGTTTAGCTCATTAGATGAACCCTTAATTCCATAATAAAAGAGTCTTGACAAAAGTTTCCTGTCCGATACACCATATCCCATGGGGATATCTTCATTGATAACCTTTTTGATCACTATTTCTTCAAAATAGTTTCTTATCTGCTGCCCTTTGTTCATTGCAAGGGCTTCAGGGAAACCGCCGTTCATCATATATTGCAGTTGCAGCATAGAGAGGTCTTCCTGAAAAGGAAGGATTTTTTTGATCCCCTTTTTTATTTTCTCTGAATCAAACTTCTTATGAGAAAATAAGTGGTCTTGTAAGATTCTGCTTTGGCTTAATACCCCTGTGCATTCGTTTTTGTAAAGAAGGAACTCTCTAAAGCTGAAGGGTTGAATATAATACTCCTTTATTCTCCCTGTTAAGGATTCTTTTCCTTTCTGGAGATTAGGAGAAATCGATGAGGTTAAGATAAATTTCAGGTTTTTTCTGTTATCATAAAAGCGTTTTATTTTGACCTGCCAGTTATCGAGATGATGAATCTCATCCAGGACAAGAAAAAATCTTTTATTGCCAATCTTACTAAAGGCTACCTGTTCCTCATAAAAGGAGATCAATTCATCCATAAGGGCCTCTATCCTGTCATAGGAGAGAATATCTTCCACAGAGCAATACAACAGGTCGAATTTCTTTTGATAGAGCCAATCCCCTATTTGCCCTAACAACGTCGACTTACCAGTCCTCCTGGCGCCTGATATATAGATGATAAACCGTTCTCTCTCAGCCGATTGGATAATATCAGGAAAACAGTCTCTTTCGACCATACCCTTGCAATTATATTCATCCCGCCACCAGGGATTCACCTCCTTTAAGTAAGCAATTTGATAATTATTCATAATTATTGGTCAAAACATGTACTTTAGTTCAATATATATGAACTAAAATACATAAAAAGCAAAGAATTGTCAATTTTTGTAATTGAAGATACACGGAAAGATTATAACGAACCAAGATATATCTTGATAGGTCCGCTGTTTGAACGGATTGTAGTCATAGCATTCACTCTCACATTTATTATCTTTGGGGCACTTCATTATCCCCTACACCCCCCAAACGAGCAATCCGCACTGTGTTTTCAGTAGCCACAATGATAAATCGCATCTAAACCGCCTCAGACGTCAAGGGAACAAACGTTGTACTCTCCAAAGCTTCAGAGGCAAACAAAAGGCATGCAAGGATGTCTTCCTTGGTTAGCCCTTCATATTCCTGCAGGATCTCATCCACATCTGTACCATCAGCCAGCACCCCTAAAATGTATTGAACAGTCAACCGCGTTCCCTTGAGATGACTGGTTTTCCAACCATCACTTTTGGATTAATCACAATGCGTTCTAATAGTTTTTCTTTATCCATTCTCCTGCCCTCCCTTGATGTAGTTAGGGTAACTCATTCATATATGATAATATCAGAATATTTTCCATATTTGAAGTAAAAAATACCCAAAACACTCAGGACACAGGGCAACATATCCATCACCTTCTTTTTCAATTATTGCAGTCAATTTATATCTCATCTGAAACCTCCTTTTACATAACACCTAAATTGAGCGATTCTTTCATGTCGGGCGAGACGCCCGACCTACTGTTGTGTGAGGCATCAACCCTTTCCAGTAGGACAGGCGAGGCGCCCGACCTACTATTGGCTAAATTATCAACCCTTCCCGGTAGGACAGGCGTCTCGCCTGTCCTCACTATTGGGTGAACCATAATTATTACATTCTGATCAAGAATCGCTCAATTGAGGAAATAACAAACCAGAAATTTAGAAAACATCTGAAAAATCAATTGGTTTTCCATCCCTCAACCCCATCTGTTGCTCCCCCCTCAAATAATTTCTTGAATTATATATTTATAAATCACACAGAGTTATTTGCGAATTTTGGTTCTATAACCTATATTTTCATTATATTGGTAAAAACACAGATCATTTTGCCATTAAATGGACC
>QIDP01000115.1 GCA_003229375.1 Nitrospirota bacterium | reverse complement strand
GATCACCATGTCTGTCTGCTGCATCATCTGCAAAGTATATCCAGACCGTTGTATCCTGCATTGTCTCCACACCGGGGACTATGCTGTGACTGTTATCTGATTTAACGGCTGACGAAAAGGGGGATGATACCACTTCGAGTGAGGTACCGTTTGCAAGGACGTATTCGACGTTGATAAAATTAGGCGCTCCGGTACTGCCGGTAACATCCCATGTCACATATGCTGTATTGCATGAATTATAGGGTCCGCCTGCATCCGCATTTTCCAGACCGTATGGATCAACTATGCCGGATGCGGGTACAAACATTACAGCATCTGCATAGGCCCCGGCCTTTGTTGTTTCTAATACTACACTATTAGCCTCACTGCGGCCAGCATTAAAACTATAAGTTCCTAATAAATACCAGCCAGAACCAAAACCAGGGATTTGATCAAGATATACAGCATCTGTGCCGTTACTATTATTTATTATGTATGTAACACCATTACTTAAACCGGTATTATTATCCTTTAACCATACAAATACATCATAAAATTTATCTACCGGCAAATCAGGAACCCATATGATAGAAGCAACACCATTACTGATAAGATAGTCAAAATTTAGAAAGGCGCCATCAACAGGAAGGGTTCGATAAAATATATATTCCAGCCCTGTTATATCCTCCAGAGGAGGCACCTGTGCATTGATTCCTTTTATATTATCACCTCTTATCTTCCAATCACCATCCCTCCTTGCCCACACATTGTCTACTACAATTGTCCCGTCTGTCCATCCATATTCTGAGTAGATATTAGCCATTATCTCCTCTTTTGAAGCTATAACCCAATCATCTGTTCCCCAATAATCCCTGATATTTGTATATCCTAACGTTAAGGTCACATAACTATGTGACGAGGACTGACCCTCTCATGATCAATACATGGTAATATTATCATCCTTGTTAAAATTCGTCCCCAAAATATCATCGAATTGCAGTTGCAAGTCGATTGGAGATTTCCATTCACAATTATTTATGTCATCACATTTATTAGGTTTAACCCCACCAACTCCAGCAACTGAATCATACCAGGCATACAATACATCATTTTTAAAATGATAACCCTGCATAAAGTCCCACCAGGGAGGAAATGGCCAACTATCTCTCCCGGGCTCAATAGGCTGCTCCCGATTGTTAGGGTATGGTTTTCCTCTTAGTGTTAGGTCAGGTTTACGCACATCGAGTATTGTGCCCTTGAGTAAACCTTCTGATATAGCCTTCACCACGGTCTTATCTGCAAATATCTCTGGTTTTACATTCGGGATAAATGTAGCAGCAGGTATTTGAGGACCAGGACCGGATGTCACGTTACCGCCATCATTGACCCATCCCTGCAACCCGCCATCCAGTATATGCAACTTGTCAGAGGGATAGCCATAAAACTCCAGAAGCCAATATAGGGTTGTTGCCCAAAGATAGTCATGGGGTAGACGTTCCGGATATATAACAATGTCGATATCATTGTTTGGACACTCCGGACACCCATGACTGATTCCCATTCTCTCAAATTCTTCTGCTACGGTTCTGGCAAGGGGATCCAGCGGGGCTAACATGCCAGGGGCGTTAGTCCAACACGTCCCCCCTGTTTCCGGCGTTCCTGTACATTTTATATGTGCACTACCCTTCATTGTAAATATTAAGACATCAGGGGTCTCATGCTCCTTCCCGTTCGCAGGGTCCCATGGCCATGGGGTTTGCACAGCCTCACCCCATCGGTTCGTGATAATATGCATATTCAGATATCCTGGATAGTCCCTCCTATCTATGGTATAAGGACCATCTTTAGATAGCTGTATAAAGAGCACGTTTTCATTCTGCAGGTTGTCCCACAACCATGCCCTATCTACAATAACCCCCTGTACAGGCCATTGAGCAGCATCAGCGGCATTAACACGCTTGACGTTCAAAATGGAGATCAACACAATGGATAAGCACCCGATACCTAACTGAAACAAGACCTTTCTGATTTTTGATCTAAATTTCATATTCTCTCCTCCTCTTATATGATGCTGATATGAGTGCGTTGAATTTTTGACCTGGTTTATTGCTGAATACGGGATATATGCTATGCTCTTTTCGGTTATCCTTACAAGACGATTACCATTATACCTGTAACTAACCTATTTTGTCAAGAGAAACTTTTGGCGAGCCATTAGGAGATTAACGAATTCCCCTCCATATCCCCGGGTTTAGGTATGTTGAAGCATCTTAATATGGTTGGCGCTATGTCTATTAAACCGGGACAGGGAATGGATATCTTTTGATTGATAAGTAGAATACCGGGAACATGGCAGGGGTCTACCAAATGATCTCCGGACCACTTTTTCAGGTTATCTTCGAAAATTCCTTCCGGGGTACCGCCAACAGCGGTTTGCCAGGAGGTACGATAACCGGGCTGAAAACCAATGATCAGGTCAGGGGCATCATTGACAAAAGGGCCTCTATATAAATCTTCTTTAGTGTAGACATCTTTTACAACAGGGCTATCTGTCTTTGGATCTTTTAACTGTACCAGGGCATCTCTAATCTTCTTCTTTAGCGCATCAGCTTCATCCCCCGGACTTACAATCCCCTTTCCTTCCCTATCTCTAAGATTGATATAAATGCTGGAAAATCCTAATGCATACGCCTTTGTTCTTTCCCAGATAACATTTTTGAATAATGCATCTTCTGCATCACCTATAGGTTTATCTAAAACCATCAGTCCATTCTCAACCAACCAGGAATTTAAGTGCACTGCCCTCCTGAAGGAGGTAAATCCATGGTCTGAAAGGATAATAATGATCGTCTTTTGATCCACAGAGTCAAGCACTTTTCCTAAAATTTTATCTATACGTATGTAGTAATCCTTAATAACATCCTGATATCTCTTTGCAAACCCCTCTTCATATATAGGATGTTCAGGGTCTCTTGTACTCCAAAAGATATGTTGTATCCTGTCAGTTGTATCAAATACAAAGGCGAGTAATCCCTCTTTGAAGCGTGCTAATTCATGCCAAAGCATCTTTTCCCGTTCCACCATTATGGCGTCACACATCTTCAGGAAGGCCTCTTCATTAAAGCAATTATCATTCAGGGCATTTGTATCTTCAGATATCCCAATGGTAGAATAATTACCAATATCCCGGGCAAGTTCGGCAGCATATTCATCAGGATATGAAATCAAAAAAGCCGGATCACCGGGATCTACCTGAATCGGCGATAAATAAAGCTCTAATTCAGGTTTTATTGAGTTTAGATAAAACCTGCAAATAGCAGATATATGCCTGAGAAAACCGATATCAAACCTCACCTGTATCCAATCGCTCCATTCTCCTTCAGATAGGGTAAGGTCTTTGCCGTCAACATTTATAATAATCCTTGAATGTTCATCATCAATGCTGATCTTTAGAGGTACCTGAGATTTATTAGGTCCTGAAATAACCGTTTCGATTGTATGGCTGTCAGCCTTGATATGGATAACGTATCCCTTTTTTTCCTTGCTCTCTCTTTCTGAAATAACCCGTGTTGTATAAAAGGAGTACCATCCAAGATTCATATTCAGATCCGGCACTCCAAGACCGGAAAGCATACGGCCGGCAATCTTATCAGGGGGGAGTGTAATAGGCCATTTGACTACGGTTGTAGGGATATGCGCGCGGGAGGTTATAGACCAAAAGGGTGTGCCTTTGCGTGTTGGCAGAAACATGGAGCTTCTCCGTGCAAGGAGATTTTTGGGATTGGTCTTCATTATTGCAAGGCCGGGGAGATAGTCTTCAGGATTTCTGATAATAAAATCAAAAATGCCGTGATGGGCAGGATTACTTCCGGTAGCAATGGTAGACCAGGCTACAGGACTTTGAGCAGGATTGCTTGTCGCCAGACGTCTGTAATCGCCTCTTGCCCTGAGGGCAGAAAAATTCGGTAATACCTTTGCATCCATAAGTGTTTCTAGAATATTCGGGTCAAGACCGTCTATACCCAGCAGGATAACCTTGTCACAATTTATTTTCGATTTTCGATTTTCGATTTTCGATTTGCTCATTATTTCCTCTGAAAATCCCCTCACGGACAAACAAGTTTGTCCATGCCACCCCAAGAGACTCATTTCATCTATTTCCTGAAAATACAGGATTCAGATCTTTAGAAATTTTCTAATGGTGTTAATTAAGAACATAAAAAACCTCTTTACCGGCCGAAAAAAGAAACCCAGGAACACTATAAGCATAGAAAACAATGGCGCCAGAATCGAAAAGATGGAGGAGGTTGTGCCGGGGTCTATGTATCCATAAGCCGTGTGAGAAGACAAAACTAAGCCTATAACAACAAAAACAACCATTTTAAATCGACAATATCCTGACATATTGATCATCCTCCTTAAATTAATAAATGATACGCTCTCTTCCTCTGATAGTTTTATAATTCTCAAAGGAGTTCAACCAGTCATTCAATAGCATTGCTAATTCTTTTGCCTTTTGGGGCCTGGTTTTAATAAGATTATTCAACTCTTTCGGATCATCATCTATTTTGTAAAGTTCATTTCTCCCATCTGACGCCCATATATATTTATATTCATCAGTGCGAATAGCCTTTAGCCTGCGGACATATGCTGAAAGATCACTATCAGGGGCCTCCTTTGATAACTTATCCAGAAAACTATCAAGAAGTATATATTCTGCAACCGCAAATGACTGATTGTGCTGCTGCGGCCTTTGAAGCAAGGTATGTCCCTGGATATCCTCTATGCCATCCAGGTCAACTCCAAGGATATCAAGGACAGTTGGAAATATATCGGTTAGCTGTACCTGTCTCTTTATTCTTAAGCCCGGCTTAAATGCCTCCGGATATCTAATGATTAAAGGGACATGCAGTACTGTATCGTAGATACACAGGTGATGTTTTATCAGATTATGTTCGCCAAAATTTTCACCATGATCAGAGGTAATTATTACGATAGTCTTATCCAATATCTCTAACTCTCTGAGATAATCGAAAATCTGCCCTATTCTAAAATCTAAATATGATATATCTCCATCATAAAGGTCACGGAAGATTTGCAAGACTTTATCACTCATTTTTTTCTTTCCTGACAGATAAACATAGGTGTTTTGATTAACCCCTTTTGCCTTTTTTGCGCTTATATCCTTATCAAGCCAAAGCCCTGAATAAGGCGTACCGCCATAAGGTCCGTGTGCCTCCATGTAGTTAATAAAGATAAAAAATGGGCTCTTTGTATAATGAGAACTATCTATCCACTCTTTGACTATTTTGTTGGTTTTATACGCTCCTTCATCTGTCATATCAAGAAGATTTTTAATGTGCCATATAGCCTTATTTATCAATAAAAATTCAGACAAATCTCCGACAACACTACAGCGTGTAAATGCATCTATCCATTTAAAGACATCAAAACCCTGATCAAAATTGGTTTTAGGTACAATGTAATAGTTATTAGAGATTCCAAATGTCTTATATCCGTACAGTCTCATCAATTCTGCTATAGTAGTAAACCTGTCATCCAGGTATAAATGTTCTGAATTCGCCCCATGTTTACTTGAGAACATCCCTGTAAAGATCGACGCATGTGCTGGCAGGGTCCACGAGGCATTTGAAATGGTATTCTCAAACAGGGCCCCTTCTGCTGCTATCCTGTCGATGTTCGGGGTGGTATTACGGTTGTACCCATAGCAGGAGAGGTGATCTGCCC
Organism: Nitrospirota bacterium; assembly: GCA_003229375.1. Taxonomy (GTDB): domain Bacteria; phylum Nitrospinota; class Nitrospinia; order SZUA-224; family SZUA-224; genus SZUA-224. The sequence continues at coordinate 5,622 of QIDP01000115.1, read as the reverse complement.
TGAGAGTATCCATTACAATCAAGAGGATGTTCGGCCTGTCTTTTAGATCCGGCAGGGGTTTACTCTCTCTTATTACTGATCTATCTTTTGATTCTACGTCAATATTTTCACCACCATAATTCACAAATAACGATACAAGACCAAAAACAAAGATTGCGGCTCCTGACAATATAAGACCGGCTAACCTCTGCCTTTTTGCATCAAGAGATCCCCGTTGAAATATGGAAATTAATAAAACATAGATACCAAGCCCTAAGAGACCGGTAACTACCAAAAGACCCATATCGCTTAACAGGCTTACGGGTTTCCAAAACTCGGGAAGCAGGTTTATATTCATCCATAACAGGCTGTATAAAAAGACTAATAGTGAAATAGATAACGAAATGCAAAGGGCTACTAACCTATCCCTTTTTATATCCTTTTCCAGGAGGTACACGGTTAAACCACCAAGTGTTATACTGCATAATATACTAATAAGAGAGATATCAAAGACAGTGGAAATCTGCGAACTTGATGTTATCCCGATCATATCAGAGAGAAGTATAGAGGATGTAAATAAAACAAAGATCCCGACATATAGCCCTGCTAATTTAGCTCTGTTTAGACTGTATCCTCCTATACGTATAAGAATGGTTATAATAATACTTATAACCATCATACCCAGACATCCTATTAAGGAACTCAATGCTACCGGGTACAGAGAAAAAAACAGTATATCAAAAAGAGGAAAGGGTCGGGGTGCATGGTTGAGAATGACAGTAATGCTATCTTTAACACCCAAAAGAAGGCCACCCATCAGACCTACTAATGTACTGATACCGATATTTGTTCCAAGACTTGACCTATTAACCTTGTATTTTGTTTCCATAAGTAATTTAAGTGAACTAAAGTGCCTAAAATGAGCTAAAATGAGCTAAAGTTAAAAGATTATATTCCATTAACTTTAGTTCACTTTAGGCACTTTAGGCACTTCTTTTTTAAACTCGTGTTACAACCTTTAATACTGACATGCCGGATCTAAAGTAATATTTAAAATCAGAGAAATTTTTTAACTCCATTATTCTTTTTAGTATATATGATGAATTAAGATAAAATCTTCTTAACATCTTATTTCTCAGTTTAACTATCTCTCTTCCTGAAAAATTGTCGCTTCTCCATGGGAGATATTTCTTTGAATAGACAAGAAAATCACCCCAACTTATATCTTCTTTAAGGTATCCTTTCTCTTTATATAAGTCATATAACTTTGTCCCTGGATATGGGGTCTCCATTGATACCACCACTATATGCGGATCAATCTTTTTTAGGAGCTTCATTGACATATCAAAATCATCTTTTGTCTCTGTCATATACCCTACTATCATGAATGCCTCTGTTGCAATACCTGCTTCTTTGGTCTTTTTAAATGTTTCAATAACCTGACCTACTGTTATACCCTTTTTCATATGTTTTAAAACCATGGGAGAGCCGCTCTCAACACCATATGCTATCTTTATACATCCTGCCTTCTTCATTGCCGTCAACATCTCTTTGTCTATGGTATTAACCCGGCTATCACAGTCAAAGGTAATATGAGGATATTTACGCATACTCTCACAAAACTCCATAACCACCTTTTTTTTAAAAGTAAAAAGATCGTCATCGATCGTTATATGCTTGAATCCTAATTTATCTATCGCTGCTATCTCTTCTCTCAAACTCTCAATGCTTCTAATTCTGTATCTTCTGCCATGAATGATATGCGCCGCACAAAATGTGCAGCTAAAAGGACACCCCCTGGATGAGAATAATACTGTAGATCTTTTGGGGATACCTACTGAACTCGCACCATAATACTTGTCCAATTTTAAAAGGGTCCTGTCAGGAATAGGCAAGGTATCCATATTTTGTATGTATGGACGGGGTTTATTATGAAACATCCCCTTTTCGGTCTTGTAGGATATCCCCTCTATATCTCTCAGGTCTGAATCGTTCTTTAAACCCTTAACTACCTCCCTTAATGTCTCTTCACCCTCTCCTCTCACCACAATATCTGCCGGGGTGTCGCGCAGAGACTCTTCAGGCATTATGGTGGCATGTGCCCCGCCCAAAATAACCTTTGCCCCTATCTCCTTTGCAATCCCGGCAATCTTCACAACCGTAGGCATTATAGGCGTTACAGTGGATATCCCGACAATATCAGGTTTTTTGTCTTTTAAGGCGAGGAGTTGATCTTCTGATTCAATCTCTAAATCCAGGATTTCTACTTCTGTATCATCTTTTAAAAGATAAGACGCAAGATAAAGAAGATTTATAGGATGCTGCCTGCCTCCTATATCCTTAAAAGCTCCTAATGCAGTGTCCGGCGGTCTTACAAGTATTACTTTCATTCTTATTAAACTCTTCTTTTTTTATATATAACGTCCTATCAATCTCTTCATCACCATGCCTCCGGTCTTACATGCCCCCAAAAAATCAGAGAAAGAATCAGCATTCAAGAAAAAGTTATTAATCTGTCTAAGTATAATCCCGGGTCTGAGATAATATCCTGTATAGGCCTTATTAATCATTTTGTCTAAAATTGAAGGGGCTATCTTGCATTGTTCCTGTTCATGGGCCTCTGTCCCTGGAAATGTTAAAAACCTATGATAATCAACAAGATCGCTATCAACCTCCTTGCTGAATCTTATTGTTTCATCAATAGTCTCCTCGGTATCCCGGGGGAGTCCTAATATATACCATGTCCATGTAAGTATACCGGCCTCTTTTGTAAGTCTTATTGCCTTTAATGCCTGTTCTTTGGTGGCATCTTTTTTAATATATCTTAGTATTTCATCATTCCCTGATTCTATTCCAAATGAAATTGCCTTGCAGCCGGCCTCTTTCATGATCTTTACCATTTCTCTGTCTATTGTGTTTACCCTGGAGGTACAATACCATATAAGATTTAGTCCCCTTTTTATAATCTCTCTGCATAGATCCATCACCCATCCTTTATCTGCAGTCAAGGTGTCCCCTCTCAAAAAAAAGTGAGATATATTAAAATCGGTAATACAGGATTGTATCTCATCTACAACATTATTTACGCTCATATATCTGATCTTTTCACCATTCATCATTCTGCTAAGACAAAATGTACATTTAAAATTACATCCCCTCGAGGCCTGTATTGTGGTAAAGGCCTTACCGCTTGGAGGATCTCTATATATATCATTTTTGATTAGATCACGGGATGGAAAAGGGAGGGAATCGAGATCCCTGTTAAACTCACGGTCGTTATTCCTTATTATTTCATTGCCGTTTGAAGCAGTAATCCCCTTTATCTTTTCTATCGGTACTCCCTTGAGTATCTCTTCAAAGGTAATCTCTGGCTCACCCCTGATTATATAGTCGATAAAAGGATATCTTTCCATCAACTCCATATCATTTATCGTTGAAATGTAACCAAAGGAGATCGTCTTTGTCCCTATTTGCTTTGCATGTTTTAAGATATACAGATCATCTTCCAAGGTCTGCAAAGAGAGATTAGATACAACATAGTCAAAACCTTGATCTAATACCTCAATACATCCTCTCTGTGATATCCCTTCAAAGGGCGCATCTATTATGATTGTCTCATGTCCCAGTCTTTTGCTGATTGCCCCCAGATACATCAGATTAATAGGCGGGAAATGCATCCCGATTGTAAAATCCTTTGTATCAACCTGGCAGCGATCTGTCTTTGATATCTTTATCTTGGACGGGGCATGAAGTAACAGGATCTTCATCGAATTTCTTTAGTCTCCCACCATGGTATCGGTAATCTTATCTATCAAATTCCAGCGTGCTTCAGGCATAAAGTGATAAAAATTGTGCTTTAGGCGAAATTTAGACACAGGATAATATATCTTAACTAATAGCCGTTTAAATCTTGAGTCAAGAAAATCACCGAGCTTCCTGTTGGTTCCATGAGAGGCATATACAACCCGTTTTATCCTCTCCTTCATCTTTTCTGATAGCCATGGATATGATCTATTCAAGTCAAAGAAACAGTGGTTACCCCATTCTTCTAATGAGGAGGGCGGCTCAAGCCCCATCTTTAATGCTAAATCATAAATCTCGGTACCGGGATAAAAACTGAGATAGCTGATATATCTAAGTATTGCCTTGGGATTATCCTCTAACAACCTAACAAACAAGTCTGTGGTTAAAGAAATATCCTTTTCTGTCTCGGTTGGAAAGCCGATCATAAAATTATAAATAGGTTTGATGTTCGTATTTTTGGCTAATTTTTCATTGAATTCAATGACCTGGTCTACACGCATATTCTTTTTGATAAAATCAAGAATCTTCTGGGATCCTGATTCCACTCCGATCTGCAGATACTCCACTCCCAACTTTTCAAGCCTCTGTAACTGGGATTCGCTCATGCTATGAAGCGAATCCACCCTGGCCCCCTGAAACCACAATCTAACACCTAAACCGGCCTTTTCAATAAGTTCCAATATTTGATTTGCCCTTTTAATGCTTGCAAAAAAATTATCATCCACAAACCCGATTCCCTTTATATTATATCTATTCACTGCCAATTTTACCTGTTCCAGAACCTTTTCAGGGGACATGGCCCTCCATTTTGCCCGGTTGAAATTATTATTGTAACAATAAGTGCATCGGAAGGGACACCCCCTGCTGCTCTGCAATGTAAACATGCCGCCTTCAAACTGATATTTTGTTCCTTCAGCATATGTATTAATATCAACAAGGTCATAGGGAAGCGTGACGAGCTTATCTAAATCCGCAAGTTCCCGCGCAGGAGCCGCTTTTGGCTTTGAATCTTCTTTATACCAAAGCCCTTTAATATCACAAAAGTTTCTCTTTTTTTCCTGCAGCGCCTTTACCAATTCATAGAATGTATATTCTCCCTCACCCTGAACAACAAAATCAATGTTCTCATTTATAATGGTCTGTTCAGGAAGAAATGAAGGATGAACCCCTCCCCACACTACAGGAATATCTTTGTTGTATTTCTTTATTAATTTGCTTGCCTTTAATCCATCCAGTATCTGGATGCCGGTCTTTACGGTTATACCAACACATATGGGGGGAGAGGTCTTTAGTTTATTGAGCAAGGTCTTCTCCCACTCCTCATCTGCCCTCATATCTATAATCTTGATCTTGTATCCTTCCTGATCAAGAAAAGATGAGATACAGAGTAATCCCATGGGAAGAAACATCTGACTTCTTCCATAAAACCCATCTGTCGGTTGAATCAACAACACATCAGCCATTAAACCATATCCTCAAATTCGTATTAAACGTCCTGGAAATTCTACAACTTATTATAATATAAGGATTATTTCAGATGTTTTCTCGTTTTAAGCATTTCCGGAATAATATAATAATAAGAATGGCGAAATAATGTCCAAAAGGCATTAAACCCAATATTGTTTTATTCCATTATTGCGTAGAAGAATATTTTTATTATATTGGACGATATAGAGAATGTCAAGCAGTTTTTAGAACCCTGTAACCACTACAATATATTTGTAACTACTCAGGTGGATAGTCTATAGAAGCCTGTTTAAATTATTAGATAAAAAGTCAATAAAAACATTGACTTATGCATGAAAACCCCCTATAATAGTAGTTATTGTTGTAAACAAA
>QIDP01000203.1 GCA_003229375.1 Nitrospirota bacterium | reverse complement strand
CAGATAGCCGTCATGAACCGCCCGGTGCGGATCCGCTTGCCGTTGGTGGTGTGGAGAGGGGGAGAGAAAAACTCCCCCTTATCCGATTAGGAAGGGATTTAAATGTAACATTGCAAGACCCGCTCCCATTGTTCTCTTTTTCTAAGCTGTAAGGATAAATTACAATTTTATTGTTTCGCTACGTATTTAACCCCTTCGATATTCTCGAAATCGGCATCTTGTGTCCATATAATAGCATTATATGAGTGTGCTGTTGCTAAAATAACACTGTCCGCAAGTGGCAGTCGATATTCATAACCAAGTCTGGCTGCACTTAGAGCGATAGAGATATTTAAATCTATAATTTGTCCTTGTTGCATTAAAGCAACTGCTTGCAAAGCATAATCTTCACCTTTCTGTTGAAGAACTCGTTTGAATACTTCCAAAATACAAATTGAAGGAACAATTAGATTTTCAGCATCCCCAAGAGGAGGAGTAAAAAAGTCAGCATTTGGTCCATCAGCGAAATATTCAAGCCAGCCACACGAATCAACCAGGTTCATATCCTATCCTTTTCACGCTTTACAGTCGTATCTATTCCTTTCAGGAAACCTCGCATCTTGCTGATATTTTTTAAAGGAATGAGCTCAATACGATTTTCGTATTGTAGTATCTGCACCTTTTCACCAGGAGAAATACCCATTGATTTACGTACTTCCCGAGGAATTACAACCTGATACTTTGGGGAAACGGTTACAGTTTTCATTTTACCTCCATCGATTATTGTTTTGTATTATATTATCATCATCGATGGATAATGGCAAGGCCGGAGAGTAAGTTATCCTAACGAAATAATAACTTGTTCTGAAAAGTTGGCTGAAGTGTAACGGAAGCCAGCTTTTCAGAATCAAGTTGCTTTTGTGAAGGCACCGCTCTGGTTTTCGCGCCAGCAATTTTTGAATGCCTTTATCATCTCTTTAAGATCAAGATTATTACTGCGACTCGCTCTGAACCCGGCTTCCTGTAATGCTTTGCCCCAGCCTTTAAAATGAAGCCTTATCGTCTCTGATGTAGCAAGTCTATTTTCCCATGCATCGTATTCACGCATACCAAAAGTTTCAATCTCATGCGTTTCTGCATAAAGTTTGAGGGATTCAACCATCTCAGGCTTGGAATACGGTGACCGAATGCGATCTATTTTAAATTCAAAATTATCGTTTTTGTTCATTTATTTTTTCAGTCGAACGAGGATGTAGAATAATACCAATTCCAAAAAATAATTACGGTTTTTATGGTTGCTAAAAATAGCATATGAGTTAATAATAAATGAATGCAGCGAACAAAAGCATTAATAATCATGAGTAAACCCCCAACAGAGCTGGGGGTTTACTCATGATTATTATTTTTGGAAATTGGTATTATTAGCCTATGTTCACCTGGAATTGCCGGGAAAAATTTGACTTGCTGTTATTTGATAAGCTAAAGTATAAAAATATCCAATTATTTCTTGGCAAGCAGAAACTACTTTGATTGAATATATTCAAAAGATTTACATTGATCAAAAGGTCAGGGATCGGCCTATCACCCGGATGGTACTGGAAAACTGGTCTGGTGAGGTATTATTCATCGATCAAGTGGAAGAACTGTTGCAGGAATGGAGAAAAGAGCCGAACACCATTACCGCCAGCAAGAGAAGACTTCTGATTCGTGATCATAAAGGAGAGATGCTAAAGCCATGTCCCTGCACCCCAAAGCATATCTGCTGTAACTACTATGTATTTAATTTCATGACCAACTGCCCGTTGGACTGCTCCTACTGTATAATGCAGACATATCTCAACCAGCCTGCCATCATACTTTACGCCAATGCAGATGAATTACTTAAACATGCCGGGGTCTTTTTTAAAGCCCATCCCAAAAGATTCTTCAGGGTAGGCACCGGCGAATTAACCGATAGTCTGGCACTGGACGGGCTTACCCATTTTTCAAGTATTATCATCCCCTTTTTTGCCCGCCAGTCAAATGCCATGTTAGAGTTAAAGACCAAGACCACCTGTGTGGACAACCTCCTAAATATAAATGCTCATGATAAAATAGTTGTTTCATGGTCAATAAACCCGCAGAAGATAATCGACAGTGATGAGCCCGGAACCGCCACATTGACAGAAAGGTTAGAGTCTGCAAAGGCTTGTCAGGAGGCCGGTTACCATATCGGATTTCACTTTGATCCACTGATTTATTATCAGACGTGGGAAGATGATTATAAAGAGGTGGTAGATATGATCTTTTCCTATGTAGGTTCTGATAATATTCTATGGATCAGCCTGGGCGCCTTGCGGTTTAACCCATCTTTAAAGCCTGTCATAGAGTCCCGTTTCCCTCAAAGCCTCCTACCCTTTGGCGAATTAATCCCCGGGATGGATAATAAACTTCGCTATGTTAAATCTATACGTCTTGATCTCTTTCAAAAAATGATTAGGTATATCAGAGAACATTCTCCACACATCTCCATCTATCTATGTATGGAGAGCCCGCAGGTATGGGCCAGGTCAAAAATAACTTTAGATTCCCGCATCTCATCCTCAGGCTATTAGTGGACATTGTTATCGGGTCAACTGAGAAATTCTGCTATGAGAAGTGATCCCGATCTTTTTACCCGAAGCCTTCTTTCCCATCTTCTTCTTTTTCACAATCATGGTAGAGAAATAGTGAAGTCTCTGACCGGTTAGAGATCTTATCTCTTTTATGACCCGCTCATTTTTCATGCCCGCCATCTCAACAACTATAGTATGGTCAGTAAGGTCAAGTTCATCAAGAAGGAGAAGGACGCTGTCCAGGACCTTGTTTACCTTCATTAACACAATGGTATCAAATTTTATCAGGGTATCCCTCAATCTCTCTTCTTCGTAAGCGGCAGGTATAACAGCCATCCTTTCAGCCCCGAGACATAGGGGGATTCGTGCTGCTGAGGCAGATGCACTTATTGCAGAGACGCCCGGGATCAGATTCACTTTGATTGCCGGCTCAATACTAAGGAGTGTGTCATATAAGTAAAAAAAAGTACTGTATAATACAGGGTCGCCTATGGTTGGGAATGCTATATCCATTCCTTTAGAAATCTTGTCCAGGATAGTCTTGACAGTATCTTCCCAGCTCGTTTCAAGGTCAGATGCAACCCTGTCTTTGTATATCTTTTTCATAGGGAAGTAGACCTCAACTATCTCCTTTCCTTCAAGTGAAACAAGACCGGAGACAATGGACATTGCAACGCTTGATCCCTCTTCTTTTCCCTTTGGAAAGCATAGTATCGGGACCCTTTTCAGGATGTTAACCGCCTTTATTGTCATCAGTTCCGGGTCCCCGGGGCCAACACCTATCACATAAATTTTACCTTTGTTGCTCACCCTTTTTCACCTGTTATAATGAATATTGGATTTAAGGCATATAAATGCCTCTTGCCCCCTATCTGTTTTGATCTTGAGACTTGAAGGGTTGTCAGGTCTGTGTTAAACCCCTTTGTTTCAAACACCCTTAATGCATCATTCATAGTATCTATGGTAGCAGCATTGACTATTACGGGTCCGGGACCATTTAACCTGTCCAATACCACATCGAGGATTTCATTTAGTCTTCCCCCTGTGCCGCCGATAAAGACCCTGTCCGGCCGGGGAAGTGTAAGAAGGGCATCCGGTGCCTCATTATGGACAGGTTTTACATTGAATGCACCAAACCTCCTTCTGTTTTTGCGGATATGCCCTACCTGCACGGGATCCTTTTCAATGGCATAAATCCTGAGTCTTGCGGAGAGCATTGCTGCCTCTATAGAGACCGAACCGCTTCCTGCCCCGATATCCCATAGAACACCTTCTTTGGGAGGCTTAAGCCTTGAAATGGTTACCGCCCTTATCTCATCTTTGGTTATAAGTCCGGCAGTATGTGAAAAATCAGACTCTCTCAGCCCAAATGATGATGTATGGATCTTATCCCTCACAAGTATCATAACATTTAAGGGAGAAAAAGAGATATCTCTAATGTCAGAAAGAGTGCCGGCCGTGACCCTCTCATTGGCTGTCCCCATATCTTCACACACATAGGCCCTAAAATCTTCGATTCCTTCATCAAGTAATACCCCGGCTACAACTGAAGGGTTATTAATCTCATCTGTGAGAATACAGACCTTTTTAAAGGGCAAGATAAGAGATGCAATATCATCCTGTCGTCCATGCAGGCTGACAAACATGGCATCATTCCACGATTCCTTTATAGAGGAGAATGCTATCTGCATACTCGAGACCGCCGGTATGAATCTTAAGGGGTCTCCTCCCAATTCATCAATGAGTTTTCTCCCGATCCCGAAAAAGAGAGGGTCACCTGATGTAAGAACAGCTATTGACCTGTTTTTATAGTTTAATTTGATATATTCTATTACCTTTTTAATGGGTGTGATAGAGATGATCTCTGCATTTGTCCCGGGGATAAGGTTATTAAAACGCCTTGCAGAAAAGATAACCTCCACTTTTTGAAGCAGGTCAATAGCCTGTTGAGAAAGACTATCAGGACCGACACCTATGACATATACCTTTACCTTAGACACTCTCCACTACCTTTCCTTCATAAGAAACGAGGTGATAGAATATCTCTTCATTTTTTAAAAGACCTCCGGTGTAATCCTTTGCCTTCTGACAGACTAATCTAATCACATCTGATCGCTTCATCTTTATAAAATGCAGATATATCTCACGGACTGTGGCTGGTTCCCTGACCGGACATAATCTTAAATCACTATCAAGATTGCTTATAAATTCATATGCCTTTTTTGCCTCAAGTGCGCCATGTTTAACATGGGTCTGGGGAATACACATAGCAGCCTTGATGAGCTTTGCCCATTGGGAGGCAATATGAATCTTCTTAAACCCCTTTTTCCCGGCCTCTTTCAGTGAAAATTCAAGATAATCGCCCATCAAGATAAAGGATTCAGCAGGGATATTTAAGATTTTCTGAATCGCCTTTTCGGATGTACGTCCTGTTGACAGGACAATTACATCATTTCCCGTTGCCTTTGCCACATCCATCCCCATACTTATAGTTGCACACCATGCCTCTGAAGATACCGGCCTGACAATACCTGTTGTCCCCAGGATAGATATGCCTGACAGGATACCAAGTCTGCCGTTGAGAGTCTTTCCGGCAATCTCATCACCTTTAGGCACAGAGATGACAACCTCTGTATCAAGTGATGGGTGATGGGTGATGGGTGATAGGTTTTTACCCTTTGCCGCCAACTCCCTTATCCCATCTAACACTGCCTCTGTTATCATCCTTCGTGGTACCGGGTTTATGGCCGGCTCACCAACAGATACAGGAAGCCCGGGCTTTGTTACGACCCCAACACCCTTGCCGCCTCTTATCTCTATCTTTAGATTAGCTGTTGGAGGAATTGACGCTGCAGATTCTGTGTTCGGTCTCCTTTTCTCTCTGTTCTTAAACCTCACCGCTGCCTTTATTTCTGCCCTGTCTGTCACGTCAGGGTCATCCCCTGCATCCTTGATCACAGAGGCCCATGCCCCTCCTGTATCAGAAATCCCTGAATCATGCACTTTAAACCTTACCCGGCTCCCGTCAGGGAAAGGTATCTCTACTTCATGAATGGGTGTCAGGTCTCTGTTTTCACCCGTAACCTTTAACCCGTAATTCACAACTAAAAGCATTGCCGCGGCCTTTGCTGCTGCTGCTGCACATGCCCCTGTTGTATATCCTGTCCTGAGTTCCTTTTTATGCAACCTTAATTCTCTGTTTGCTTGGGGGCAGGTGAAAAACGTAAAGTTATTTTTGAGCGGGCTCTGCAAGATGTCCGGGGGTAAACTCAAACTCTCCATCTCAGATTTGGCTTGCGTGCCGCCCTTACCTCGTCTAACCTCCCGACCTTTGTCGTGGACGGGGCATGGCGAAGTGATTCAGGATCATCCTCTGCCCTCATGGCAATATCGATCATCGCCTCAATGAATCTGTCCAGTGTCTCCTTAGTCTCTGTCTCTGTCGGTTCTATCATCATAGCGCCTTTCACTATAAGTGGAAAATAGATTGTCGGGGGATGAAAACCATAATCTATCAATGACTTGGCAATATCCAATGCAGTAATCCCGTGTTTGCCCTGTATCTTATCAGAGAGCACACATTCATGCATGCAGTGACTATTATAGGGTATATCATAGAAATCCTGTAGCCGGTTCCGGATATAGTTTGCATTGATGACCGCAACCTCACTTACTCTCCTTAACCCATCTGCCCCCATTGTTCTTATATAGGCATATGCCTTGATCAAGACACCGATGTTGCCGTAAAAGGCCTTTACCTTTCCTATAGAATGCAGGACATTGTAATTCAGTTGATAGCTGTCACCCTCCTTTTTGATTACAGGTACCGGCAGAAAGTCAGAAAGCACATCTTTTATCCCTATAGGGCCGGCGCCGGGTCCACCCCCGCCATGAGGTGTGGAAAAGGTCTTATGAAGATTAAAATGCAGGACATCTATCCCCATGTCTCCTAACCTGGCAATCCCCAGCAGGGCATTGAGATTTGCCCCGTCACAGTAAACAATCCCTCCCTTATCATGTACGATACCGGTTATTTCTAATATATCTTTTTCAAAGAGTCCAAGGGTATTGGGGTTGGTTAACATCAGTGCGGCTACATCTTCATCCATTATCTGTCTCAACTTCTTTGGATCGATAAGGCCCCTTTTATCAGATTTTATCTCTATTGCCCGGTAACCGCATAGCGAAACACTCGCCGGATTTGTGCCATGAGACGAATCCGGGAGGATTACCTTTTTTCTGGGATCGTCTCTGAGGGTATGGTATGCGCGTATCATCAGCATTCCTGCAAGTTCACCCTGTGCACCTGCGGCAGGTTGAAGAGATATCCTATCCATACCACTTATCTCTGCAAGATATAACTCCAATTCATACATCAACTTCAGTATTCCCTGTGATATCTCCGGAGGCTGATAGGGGTGGATCATTGAAAAACCGGGGAGTCTTGCCACATCCTCATTGATCCTGGGGTTATATTTCATGGTACAGGATCCCAGAGGATAGAATCCATGATCAACATTGTAATTTAATCGTGAGAGTCTGGTGAAATGGCGGACAACATCTGCCTCGCTTACCTCCGGAAATCCGGATATATCTTCACGGAGCATCCCTTCCGGGAGGATATCTTTGATATCAGTCTCAGGTACATCAGTATCAGGGAGTGAATAGGCACTTCTCCCCTCTGAACCTATTTCGAATATAAGGGGTTCATTGATGAGCATATTATCTAACTCTTATAGATTTACATATAATAAATTACATTGTGTTATCAGTCGAAATCCTTGACGACGTACCACTTCACATATCTAATTTCAAAGTTAAACAAATTAAAAAATAAATTCTTTATTAAACCGTAACAAATATTAACAGTTACTTAAAGATATGTTTGCATATCAATTTACTTTTAAAATGTATATTTTGATATTTGATATTTATCCTCTTTGTAATGCCTCACACAGCATATCTATTTCATCCTTTGTATTATTCTCTGTGAAACACATTAGTAGCGAATTTTTCATCTCAGGGTAGAATGGTTCCAGGTTGAGTCCTCCTATGATCCCCTTTTTTATCAATTTTTTGTTTATCCTATCCGGAGGTTCCGGGGTTTCCAGGACAAACTCATTGAAAACCGGACTCTTAAACCCTATCTTAAAGCCATCAAGACCGGCAAGTCTCTTCTTTGCATAATTTGTCTTTTGTAGATTCAGATATGCAACCCTCTTTAGCCCCTCTCTTCCCATAATTGACAGATAGATTGTGACAGCAAGGGCACAGAGCGCTTCATTGCTGCATATGTTGGATGTTGCCTTCTCTCTCCTGATATGCTGCTCCCTGGCAGAAAGGGTTAATACATAGCCCCTTTTGTTATTATGATCAACTGTTTCGCCTGCTATTCTCCCCGGCATATTTCTTATGAATTTCTCCCTTGCGGTAAATAATCCTACATAAGGCCCCCCATAGGAAAGGGGATTTCCGAGTGATTGTCCCTCTCCGGTAACAATATCTGCACCGAAATCTCCGGGAGGTTTGAGAATACCAAGGGATATTGGCTCCACAACACTTATTATAAGAAGCCCTTCCTTTTCATGTACGATCTCTTCCGCTGCCTTAATATCCTCTATACATCCAAAAAAGTTTGGATTCTGAAGCACTAGTGCAGAGGTCTTTTCCGAGATGTTATCTCTGATCCAGTTGAGATCGGTTACCCCTTCCTCTGTAAAAGGGGACTCCTTGATGTCTATCCCGAGATTGTTGGCATAGGTCTTAACCACTCTCCTATACTCGGGATGGACTCCGGCCGAGATAATAACCTCATCGCGTTTATTAATCCTCCCGGCCATTATCACCCCTTCTGCCAGTGCCGATGCGCCATCATACATAGAGGCATTGGCTGCCTCCATACCCATAAGAAGAGATATGAGGGATTGGAACTCGTAGATCGACTGGAGTGTCCCCTGGCTTATCTCGGGCTGATACGGGGTATAAGAAGTAAAAAATTCTGAGCGGGAGATAAGATGATTTACAACGGTCGGTATAAAGTGGTTATATGCCCCGCCTCCCAAGAATGAGATATAGTTGTCAATAGTGCTGTTACGATCACCCAGATCCTTCATATGCAGAGATAGCTCCCGCTCCGGGATCCCGGCAGGAAGATCCAGCCTTTCCTTCAGACGAAGCCCTTCAGGGATTGAGGAGAAGAGTTCTTCTGAAGAATCTATTCCTATATCCTTTAGCATCCCTTTGCAATCGTTCTTTGTATTCGGTATATAACGCAATTATCGCCCTTTTAGTCCTCCGTATCTTCTATGTGTGCCATATAGTCATCATGCGAAAGCAGATGACCTACTTCCTCCATATTGCTGATAGCTATCTCAATTATCCATCCTTTGTCATATGGACTGGAGTTTACTAACTCTGGCTGGGTTTCCAGTTCATGATTTACCTCTAAGACCTCGCATGTGAGCGGGGAATAGAGGTCAGCCACAGTCTTAACCGATTCGATTACACCAAAAGGGTCCATATACGCTACCTCTGTTCCTACGGACGGAAGTTCGACAAAGACTACATCACCCAGCTCTTGCTGGGCATATTCTGTGATTCCAACCACTGCTTTACCATTATCTATCCTTACCCATTCATGTTCTTTAGTATACAAGAGATCTTCTGGAAAATCCATTTTTTCCCCTCCTTTCTTTTTCAATATTTAAATCCATTCTTGATTTCACTGCAAAAACCCGGAAATTGGTAGCCGCAGGCTTTAGCCTGCGAGAAAGTTTGTTATAAAACAACCAGTTACGCAACCTAAAGGTTGCGGCTACCCTGTTTTTGAGGTTTTTGCAGTGGAATCAACCTTATTTTTTTACCCGAGAGGGATAAAAGGGTGTTGATACTACCTCTCCTTTTATCCTCTTTCCCCTTATTTCAATCTCTAGTTCTTCTCCAGTGCCAGAACAGTCTACATTGACATAACCTATGCCTATAGCCTTGTTTAAGGATGGAGAGAATGTTCCGCTAGTCACTTCACCGACCTCTCTCCCTTTGTTATATATTTTGTAATGAGGACGTGCTATCCCCCGTTCTGTCATCACAAATCCGATGAGTCTCCTTTTTACCCCCTCATTCCTCTCTCTGAGAATGGCATCTTTACCTATAAAGTCCCCTTTATCCGGCTTGACAATCCATCCCAGTCCAGCCTCTAATGGTGATGTGGTATCACACATATCGTTGCCATAGAGGGGATACTTCATCTCAATACGCAGGATATCTCTTGCCCCGAGACCTACGGGTTTAATACCAAACCCTGCACCTGCATCAAGGATACTTTTCCACAGTCTAACAGAATGGGTACTGTCAAAGTATATCTCAAACCCATCCTCACCAGTATACCCGGTACGGGAAATGATTGCATCCACCTCATCTACTTTTCCCTTTCTGAACCTGTAATACCTGATCGCAGAGAGGTCAATATCGGTAAGTACCTGAAGTGTCTTCTCTGAATTACTGCCCTGAACAGCAAGTTGTGATATATCCCTGCTAATATCTCTTACCTTTGTATCCCCGACCTTATTTTTTTGTATCCAATCAAAATCCTTTTCTGTATTGGATGCATTCACGCAAAGCATATAGTGATCCCGGGCCAGCATATAAACAAGGAGATCGTCAATGATACCCCCATTATTATTGCACATAACAGAATACTGAACCATTTCATTTTTTAGCTTCTTTATATCATTGGTAGTCAATCGTTGAACCGTCTCCAACGCATCAGGCCCTTGTATGTCTATTTCTCCCATATGGCTTACATCAAAGAGTCCTGCTGACCTCCTGACTGCCTTGTGTTCGTCAATGATACTGTTATAATAAAGAGGCATTTTCCAGCCGCCAAAATCCACAATCCTTGCCCCTGCTGCCCTGTTGACACTATGTAAGGGGGTAACCCTTAAAGAAGCCTTCGCAATCATATAAAATTCCTTATAAAATTTTATTATTCCCCTATAATGGTTATGTATATACAAAAATATGAGGGAAGGCAAGCAAAATTTTAGAAAAATTAAAAATTGACAAACGGAGGCTTTATAGGAGTTAGCACAATAGCTATAATATAATAACCCATTTAACTATTATTTTATACCAATTCCAAAAAGTAATTACGGTTTTTAGGGGTTGCTATCCAAAACTTATGCACGCGTGATTGGGCTATAGTTTAGGGAATTATT
>QIDP01000137.1 GCA_003229375.1 Nitrospirota bacterium | reverse complement strand
TTAGTTGTTTTAGTTTATATTTTATATTATTTAATTATGAAAGCAATTATTGTGCCAAAATTTATAACTTATGCTTCACCACAGAGATCGCAAAGAAAACCCTCATGCCGATAAGTCAGCACAAAGGGGAATGAAAAATAGTGCTGCGGTGCTGCGGTTGAGGGAATACATGAAATGAGTCTCTATGGGTGGGTGGCATGGACAAACTTGTTTGTCCGTGAGAGATAGGGCGAAGGAGGATTTTCAGAGGAAAAATTTTTTATTTATAAATCGTTGTCCGGGGCAATAGGAAGCCTTATGGTCAAAATTGTGCCCTTACCGTATAAACTTTTAACCTTTATTGTTCCACCTGATTCATGCAGAATTTTCCTGCTTATTGCCAGTCCTAATCCTAATCCCTTCCTCTTTGTGGTAAAATAATCATCAAAGATAGTATTTAGTCTCCCGGGGGGTATGCCGCAGCCCGTATCGCTGAAGTCGATCTCAATAGAATCGGGTTCTGAACAAGTAAGCCTTGTACTTATAGTAAGGCTCCCTCCATTAGACATTGCCTGGATAGCATTAGTGACGAGGTTTTTAAAGACACGTTCCAGGGCAAACTTATCAGCATATATCCTGATATTATCCCTGCTGAATTCCTTTATTATTTCTACCTTATTAGCCTTTGTCTCCTCCATAATGTCCTCAATGACCTCTTCAATGCTCTCATGCGGATTCAGCCTGATAGGCCTCAATGGTGTTGGTTTGGTAAGGTCCCTAAGATCATCGAGAAATCGGTTGATATTGGCGAACTCCCTCTTTACTGTTCTGTCAAAGGTCTTACGATAGTCCTCATCATTGTAAAGTCTAAGCATAAGAGTACTGCTATTCGCTATGTTTCTGACCGGGTGTTTCAGGTCGTGGACAAGTCCTGCTGCGACCTTCCCGAATGTGGCAGAGCGTTCATTTCTACGTATATCATCCTGAAATTTTATAAGCCTCCCGGTCATCTGATTAAAGGATTTGCCCAGTTCCGAGAACTCATCATTGGTATATATTTTAACCCTTTGGGTTAAATTTCCGTCCGATATCAACCGTGTCCCCTCTATCAGCTTCTTTATAGGTGCGACAACATGTTTCCTTCCCCCTATATAACCGATTACAATCATTACTATCAGGAATACAATCACGAGAATTATCAATGTATAGGACATCTGCCTTGCCGGGGCAAATGCCTCTCTTGTCGGCTGCTCTATGATCACTCCCCACCCTATCGATCTGATAGGGGCATAGACTCCGAGTACCTTGACACCACTGTTATTGCGATAGACAAGGTTTCCGGACCCTCCTTTTAGAACCGATCTGACGATTTCTATCTCACCAATCTTCTCCTCTCTTATTACCCTTACCTTGGATCTATTGTCTCCATGGGCTATCAGTATCCCGGATTTGGAGACAACAAAGGCATATCCCTCCTTGCCTATTCGTATCCCATCCACCAGATTCCACATATTGATGAGGTTTATCTCGCCAGCAATGACCCCATCTATTTTATTCAGCCTTATAACAGGGATGGAGATAATCATGATAGGGACAAGGTTGTCTGATATAAAGACCTCTGATCTGTAGATATCACCTTTCATAGCAGTTTGAAAGGCCAATTCTCCTGATCTGTCGGTGAGATCACTGTCAAAACCACTATTAACTACCACTATCCCATTCCTGTCCATGACATATATCTTCTCAAACTCCTCAAAATTAATGACATAATCCCTTACGATCGTCTCCTTCTGCCACTTCTCCAGGTGTGTACGGCTGATATTTTGTGCTATAGCCCTTAATATATCAATGCTGTTTGATACATACAATTCGATATGATCTGCAGCAACCCCGGCAACATTGAGATTACCCCCTGACACAGACCTGTAATTCGCCTTCAGAGAGGTCAGTATAGAGAGTACACCAAACAGGATAAGCGGTATGAGTGCAGAGAATGTAAGCAAGACTATAAGCTTGGTCGAGATCTTTTTCATATTTTTATTTATTTGTACTTCTGTTCCTCTTTAGGTACATACCATTTATAAACGTTTTTTAGAGGGGTTGAGGTACTTGGCTTTATCCCTCTGAATCTTTTGTCAACACCGACTAAAAAATTACTCCAGAAGAGGAATATCCCGGGTGGGTCTGCAAATATCTCCTCCTGAAAGCAATAATATATCTCCTTTCTCTTCTCCTTATCCGGCTCAAGCCGTCCTTTTTCTAACTGTTCATCTATTTTATTGTTTTTATAGGAGAATACATTGAATCCATCCTTAATCTGGGATGAATGCCAGAACTGGTAGTTCATATCAGGATCACCATGGGCAGTTAAATACAATATAACCGAATCAAACCTCTTTTTAAACATATAGTTATCAAATAAAATAGATGGCAGAACCTTTACATTCATTTTAATCCCTATCTCTATCAACTGCTGTTGTATAAACATGGATGTTCTTTCTAACAAGTTATCACCGGCAGGTAGAAGCAGATCAAATTCAAACCTATCCCGGCCATTATCAAGTATCTTATCTCCGTCTGTATCTGACCATCCTGCTTGTTTTAGTAAATTCAATGCCTTTTGGGGGTTAAAAGGGTATGGTCTTATACTTGGATTGTATGCCCATGAATAGTGAGATATTGTTCCGGAAGAGATTATCCCTTCCTTGCAGAGTATCTCATTAATAATCAAATCCTTATCAATAGCATGGTTCAGTGCCTGACGTATTCTTAAGTCATTGAAAATCTTGCTTTTTAGATTAAAGGCCAACATATAATAATATGGTTTTACAAAGGAATATACATTAAAGGATGGAATATTTCTTATAATATCATAATCTTTAGGATAGATACGGTAAAAGAGGTCTATCTCTCCACTCATCAGCCTTGCCCATGCAGTCTTCTGATTCCTGATGATCTTGATTATGATCCTGTTGATATAGGGTCTGGCTTTAAAGTATTCCTTGTTCGCATCTAATATGATCTCTTTCCTTGACCACCCGGTCAGTCTATATGGACCTGTCCCGATAGGATGGTAATTAAAGTCACTCTTTTTTATATCATCCTTAAGCAGGATATGTCTTGGCAGTATCCCCACATCAAGATAGTTTAGCAGGGGATAAAAGGGTTTATTTAATGTGATTTCAATCGTATATCTGTCAATCACCCTTATATCCTTTATTATCCTGAAATTGTTAAAGAACCACCCCTTGATATCAGGATCCTTTATCTTCTCATATGTAAACTTTACATCCTGTGCAGTAAGTTCTTTCCCGTCATGGAATTTTACTCCCTTTCTCAGATAAAACCTCCATGTAAGACCATTATTGGAGATATCCCATGACAGGGCCAGGTTAGGTCTTATCTCCATATCCTCATCTCTCGTAACAAGGCCGTCAAATACTATCTCGACCAGGTCACTTGAGACACCACTTATCGCAAGTATTGGATTTATGATATCAGGTTCAAATATATCTCCTATTATGATTGTATCACCATAGGGTCTTTCTCTGTTTTTATTGGGCTTATGGTCCTGACAGGATGGAGATATAATGACTGCAATAGAGATAATAAGCAGTATAATGGTCTTTTTTGTAAACAATATCTTCCCCAATTCCTAACATATAATTAGATAGTGCCTGATTTGCCTGTAATGGATATTAACTTAACACTATTTCTGGTGTCAAGAGGGGAAAATAGGTGCTGCGGTGTTGCGGTGCTGCGGTTGGGGGAATACATGAAATAAGTTTCTATGGGCGGGTGGCATGGATAAACTTGTTTGTCCATGGGGGGATTTTCAGAGAAAGATTTGACGTAATAGTTCAGCTATTTTACTGTAAATCCTGTCAAAATAACAAAAGAAGTGGACGATCCAGATGTCGTCCACTTCTTTTTGAGGTCAGAAGCGACCCGCAACTCTTTATTTAGAAGGTGATTGCAGGAGAACCAATCCCTTTTAGTGCAAGATATTATACAAGCCAAACACAATACAATGTCTTTCCTTGCTTTGACTTATCCCCTTTCTTAACTATCTGTAATTTCATTTATTTCACCTCCTCTCCTTTAAAAATCCCCCCTTGCCCCCCCTTTGCTAAAGGGGGGGATGTAATATTTCAATTATTGATAGCGCTATCTTTCAGGATCTCCATGGCCACCTTTTCAAAATAATCCTTTTCACAGGCAATCTCCCTGAAATCCCCTCCTTTAACAAAGGCAGCAGAGCGGCAGCCACCCCCGCATAAGAATATGTAAGGACAGTCTCTGCATCTTTTCCAGAGATCAGCAGTCATAAATAGTGTATGTTTGTAGTTAAACTCATCAGAGCAGATATCACCGATAACAAATTCCTCCATCCCGACAAACCCGCCGCATTTATATATATTCCCGGATGGATCGATTGTGTAGCTGTATTCCTTTGATACCTCGCATGGACCAAGGGCAACCCCTTCCCTAGTCATAAATCCCCTATCTTTTATCTCCCTTTTCAGCCATATGAAATCCCTTACATCTATATCTGAAAAGGTGCATGTCTCGCAGAAGGCCTCTCCTGTCTCAGCTCCATTCATATTTTTGAGGACAGGTTTAAAGTCAACGCTTACTAAGTCCTTTTCCAGTCCTTTTTCCTTTAGGATATCAAGGAGTCTTGGTATGCTCTCCTTATTGGAATCATCGAAGTTCCCGCCGATCCTCAGCCCCACCTTTCCCCTGATAGCGAGTATATTATTGAGTATCTTATGGAATGTCCCTTTTCCGCTTTTGTAATAGCGTCTGGAATCATGGGCAGCAGCATCGCCGTCAAGAGTCACCTTTATCCCCTTCAAGCCAAAGGGGAGGAGAGATTCTACCAGTTCCTTTTTAAGGAGCACGCCATTGGTTATTATATTTATTTTCATGGAGATAGACCTTTCATGTGCGGCATTGGATAATACCTCGGCAAGAAACCTTATTGCCTTTGTATTAAGGAGAGGCTCCCCGCCATAAAAGACCAGTCTCAGGACCTTGGGCCGGATATTCTCCATCCTTTTTACTATCCATGCAGCAGTATGCCGGCATGTGTCACGGTTCATAAATCGTCTCGATTGCACACCCTCCTGAAAGCAGTAAATACATTTAAGATTACAGACATAGGTAGGTAGAATAGTGATATTGAGCACAGAGGTATCGAACCTGGATTTTTGGAACATATATTCCATCTCGATATATTCATCCACCTCATCGTCCACCATAATCCCTAACTCCTTCAACTGATTCAGGTATTCCTCTTCTTCCCGGTTCAATACTTTTTGGCCATTAGAGGTTCTTTTCATCATATCTGTCAATTCCTTGTTAACTATTATGCGGGAGTCTGTAAAGGTATTAAAGATCATATGGTCATCATTGTTATCTAGTGGTATGAAGATGTTGAATTTTGATTGCTTCATTTTAGCTTTAACTCCTCTATAACGAGTTAAATTAATCTATGCCTTCATTAACCACAGAAGGCACTGAAAACGCTGAAGGCTCAAAGCAAATCTCTGCATCTCTGGGGTTTATATAAAGCAATGAGTATGCCAGGAGCAGGCATGGGGCATGGATAGGGTATAGATGTAGGGTGACTATATTAGGAGATGTGTAAAAGATACCCGGGGATGAAAATCTCTTTTATTTTCTATTTTCGATTTAAAGAAGGGGACGAAATTCTTCGGAGTGACAGCACTTGTGCTGTCCTGATAGATTGCTGAAGAAACGTAATGACAGCGCAAGCGCTGTCACTCCATAGAGATGAACAAATCGACATTCGAAAATCGAAAATCGAAAATAAATTTATGGGTGGCATGGACAAACTTGTTTGTCCGTGAGAGATAGCGGGAGGGAATCAATTAGTCAGTTTCCTTTCCCCCCGGGAAGAGGGTTAGGGTGAGGGGGTATTTTCAGGTGAAAAAAATAAAAAAAATTTTTAATATAGCAAATTGAGATGATCTTTAAAGGGACTTTAAAGGACAGAAAATTAGCCTAATCACTAAGGAAAACCGATATTTCTTCTGTAACGGATTAATTATTAATGAGTTACATTTTTAGGGCAACATGTTGACCGAACAGGACAAAAAACTATCCGTCTGAGGGCTCGTCTATCCTCCTCTCTTTTTGCCTTCTATCAAAACTCATAGGATCTACCGGCAGTGTTACAGAAAATTTTGTTCCTTTTTCTACCTCGCTTTCTATCTCAATAGAACCTCGATGTTCATCGACTGTATGATGGACAATGGATAGCCCGAGACCCGTTCCCTTACCAGGTTCTTTTGTTGTAAAGAACAGGTCAAATACCTTCTCCATATTCTCTTCCGGTATCCCTTTGCCTGTATCTTCAACTATGACACGGATACAGTTGTTATGCTCCACAGGTATAGAGGTTTCGATCTTCAATGTGCCATCCTCCGGCATTGCCTGAAAGCCATTTAATATAAGATTTAGAAACAACTGGTTTATTTTTTCTTTATCGATAAAGGCCTTTGGGAGATTATCCGAAAGATTTTTTACTATCTTTATCCGCTTCTTCTTTCTCTCACCCTCTGTCATAAGTATCAGGTCATTAAGAAGCTCATTTATATTCTCATATTCAAAATGTGGACTGGAAGATCTGGAAAATACCATAAGTCTGTTTAATAATTTTTCTATATTAGCCATCTCCTCTTCAGCGATAGTATAGAGTCTGGTACAATAAAATTCATCATCCTTCATATTTGGAAAGCTCTGAACAAAGGTCTTTATAGGGACAAGTTGATTTTTTATCTCATGTGAAATTCCAGCGGCAAGGATACCTAAGGCTGCAAGCCTGTTTGCCCTCGCCATCTTCTTCACGGTTCTTATTTTTTCTTCATATAGACGGTCCTTCTCCTTTTTTAAAAGGTGTTGATCAATTGCCCTTATGATCTCAATTCTAAGAAGCTGAACTTCCCAGGGTTTGAGGATATATTTATATATATTTCCATCATTTATAGCATCTATTGCTATCTCAAACTCTGCAAAAGCGGTCAATATCATCCTTACAATATCAGGGTATCTCTCCTTTACCAATTTCAAGAATTCTGTTCCCGGCATATGCGGCATTCTCTGGTCAGCAATAGCCACAGCTATATTCTTGTGCTTCTCTAATATATCCAGGCCCTCTGCCCCGCTTATAGCAGTATAAACAGTAAAGTAGTCATCCATATTTTCTTTGAATATCCTCAGATTATCTTCTTCATCATCTACAAATAGTACTGGATAATCTTTATAATTGCTCTGCTTTGGCATACATTTCTCCTTCTTCAGGGCAGGCGCAAGGCCAGCCCCTACATAATTTTAACCTTTCACCTTGCCAATCCTATTACACGGACAAACAAGTTTGTCCATGCCACCCGCCGATTTTCAGGTGAAAGGTGTTCAGTAATATATCCCTTTCTGTAAGCTATTTTTAAATGGTGTCATGTTTTTTGTAACTCTCCCATTGCCCTATTAATTCCCTCAAGATAAATGTTAATATGTCTATACTTTCTATTCTTTTCCCTTCACCCTTCACCCTTCACCCTTCTAAATAGGTAAAGTGATCAAAAACTCTGTTCCTTTATTAACCTCGCTTTTTAGATCTATTTTTCCCTTATGATCTTTTATTATTCGATAACAGATACCTAACCCCAGACCTGTGCCCTTACCAGGATCTTTGGTGGTAAAAAATGGATCGAATATCTTATCCTTATTTTCCTCGGGTATTCCTGTGCCATCATCCCTTATAGATATTACCCCTTGTCCGTTTCTTCCTGAGGTGTTGATCCATATATTTCCTTTCTCATTTTTCTCCTCTATTGCATTAATCGCGTTAATCAGGATATTCATAATAGCCTGGTTGATCTGTGACATACTGCACATTATTTTTTCCTTTAAACCAAACTCCCTGTGAACCTCTATCCTGTCACCCATCATCTCTTTTAAAAGGAAAAGGGTAGATTCAATCCCTTCATGTATATCATGCTTTGTAAATTTACCGCTATCTTTTCTCGCAAATTTACTGAAATTATCTACTATATTTTTGATCCTGTTTATACCGTTCTGTATAATCTTGCTGAGATCCTTGATCTTATTAAGTATTTCCTCGTAATCCCCTGTTGGTTTATCCTTTATTTGCTCATATTGCTCCACTATCTTTGAGATACGTTTCTCTAAGGAATACATGCCATTAGAGATAATATTGATAGGATTTTTGATTTCATGTGCAAGCCCTGACATCATCTGACCAAGGGATGCCAATTTTTCTGACTGTATGAGTTGAGCCTGCATATCTTTAAGATCCCGTAAGGCCTTTTCCAGTTCCTCATTCCTATTCTGTATCTCCCTTTCCAACCGGTGCAGGTTTATAAAAGATGCTACCCTTGCTATAAGCTCCTTAGAATTAAAAGGCTTTGATATATAATCATCAGCCCCATGTGCAAACCCCTCTATCTTCATACTTATCTGGGCCTTTGAGGTTATCAGGATAATAGGGATATGTTTGGTCTTTATATCACTCTTTATATCATCGCACAACTCATACCCGTTCTTTTTAGGCATCATGATATCAGATAGTACCAGATCCGGGAGATATCTTCTTGTCAGATTTATCCCCTCTTCTCCATCCCCGGCAAGCAGGATATTGTAATTATCCTTTAATACAAATTTTAGGAGTTTTGCCATGTCAGGGTTATCCTCAATCACAAGTATAGTATGCTCCTTTTTCTCTGCGCCTTCCCGGATATCTTTAGCATATATACTCTGTGACCCGGCTGAATCCCTGATATATACTGCCTTCCAGTCAGCTTCTTTATAGAGCCTTGCATTATCAAATGCCCCTTCATCGGCTTTATCGATCTCTTTAACTATATCCCCCTTTACATGCTGCATCCCCGCTGGAAGGGTAAATGTTATCTTTGTCCCCTGTCCCTTTTTACTTTCGACAAATATCTTTCCATTATGTATTTCCACCAGTTCCTTTGCCAGTGCAAGTCCGATCCCGCTTCCACCATACTCCCGGGTATAGGACTGATTCACCTGTATGAACCTGTCGAATACGGCTTCAAGTTTATCCTCAGGGATACCAATGCCTGTATCAGACACAGACACAGCGATCATTGATCCCTCTTCAGTATCTCTCTCTTCTCTACCCCCCCCCTTTATTAAAGGGGGGTTAGGGGGGATTAGATTTTCATTCCCCTGTGTACCGACTGTGGTCGGCACGAGGGTTTCTTCTTTAAGCTGTATGCTGTTCAGGCATCGGGCATTGATCCTTATCTTCCCCCCTTCTCCTGTAAATTTTAAGGCATTTGAGATCAGATTAAGGAGAACCTTCTCTATCTTATCTGTATCAATAAATATCTTGGGAAGGATACCATCCTCTTCGTAAGATATCTCTATATTCTTTTTTTCAGCCATAGGGGAGACCGAAGAGAGCATCTTCCTTATCAGGTCGCCTATATTGTATTCCCAGTATTTCAGTATCATCTTACCCTCTTCTAACTTTGCAAGGTCCAACAGATTGTTGATCATCATAAGGAGTTTGAGGGAATTATTATGCATAGATTGCAGATACTTTATCTGAGGGTCACTGAATTTTCCAAGACCTCCCTCAAGCATGGACTCTATAGGGGCAAGCGTAAGGGTAAGAGGTGTGCGCAATTCATGGCTGATATTGGCAAAGAACCGCATCTTCATCTTATCCATCTCTTTGAGTTTTTCATTTGCCTCTCTAAGTTCCATTGTCCTGTCTTCTACCTTCTTTTCAAGGTTGATATTTAAATCCTGTACCTTCCCGAAGAGAAGAGAGTTGGAAAGTGCTATAGTTGCGTCTGTTTTAAGGGTAGTTAATAATTCTATATCAGACGTTAAGTATGGTTTAAGATTTTGTTTCTCATTGAGATTTATTATGCCAATTAATTTGTTGTTATGGATTAAGGGAATAGATAATTTTGCCTCAACTTTATCAAAATATTCATTTGAGATTTCTTTAATATCATTAAAATCAGGGTTCAGGTTTGCTTCTTCCTTTTCAATGATTTTATCATTTTCCTCAAGCCATTTAAGAAAAGGGGTATCAGGTGAAATAGTAATATTTTTTTTAACCCCAATGGATTTAGCCTTACAGAAGATATCCTTTTCTTCGTCATATAAAATTAGCGATATATTATCAATATAGAGTACCTTTGAAATTGTGTCAATGATCTTATTAATTAGTTCGTCTAAATCCTTAAGCTCTACCAGTTCATCCATAAAATTTTGCAATACCTTTTGTGTATCATACTTCTTACGCTGGAATAGGTGGTCGATATGCGGTTGGATGTAGTTTACGTAAACCATAAAAGCGCCAAAGATTGCTGCAATAGTTAACGTAAATCCAAAATCATTGAATTGATAGATCCTGTGTCTGATAAGCCTGAAAATAACATAAAGCGGAATAAATACCAGGGATGACATGCCAATCCACATAATGGTCTTGTGGATGACAGTAGCAATGTCCATGAGGCGGTAGCGGATGATTGAATAAATCAACATACTTAACCAGATACAGATAAAAACAAAACCGATTGGATACCACCACTCAAATCCATAATTTGGTAGAAAATCTAACATCCCTGGAGAAATAATAGTATTAACTAAAAATACCATCCTTACTCGACTATATTTTAATGAGGATTTATCTTTTTCTTTCCTGCAAAATTTGTATAACTCAAATAAAGATGTAAAATAAATTGAAACAAAAAATAGTAATAAGAAATTATGCAGAAAATTTGCTTTTACATAATATCCCCAATAATATTTATATAAATCTTTAAAAATATAATTACTTGTTAATAAAAATAATAGGAATATTGTTGAT
>QIDP01000199.1 GCA_003229375.1 Nitrospirota bacterium | reverse complement strand
CTGCAAATTGGTTGTTTCGCAGATATCACCGCGAATGCCGGCCTTAATGATTGTGACGGGGATCTTCCTTCCCGATTCATCAAGCGCTTGATGCACAAGGTGCACCAGGCCAGAGCAACAGGGTACCTCCATGTACACCACATCCACGGCCTGGATATCGTTCTCGAGGAATATCCGGGCCAGCTTGCTGCGATACAGGTCGACATCATCGAGCTTGGGACAGCCTATCAAAAGTATCCGTCCATCGAGAAATTTCCGGTGAAAGCCGGCAAATGCAAAAGGTACGCAGTCAGCAGCGATAAGGAGCCTGGCCCCCTGGAAGTAAGGGGCACGTACAGGAACCAGATGGATCTGTACCGGCCAGTTGCCAAGGAGCGATGATATTGCCCCTGTCTCTGTCTTTGCAGCATCAGTGTCTGAGGGTGCAGGTCTGCCCGGATGAAGCGCCTGAGAGATAGCCCCCGGACACTTACAGGTATGTGAATCGGATTCAGTCAGAGGTTGAGTCTTCTCTGTTGTCTGGCCGTGATCTGCCAGATGACGCTGGACAGCCTCCGGGTCAAACTCCTCTGCCTCACGTTCCTCGATAGTAATGGCGTCTTGAGGACACTCGCCGAGACAGTCGCCCAGCCCGTCACAGTACACCTCACTTACCAGCCGTGCCTTGTTGTCAATGATCTGTATTGCCCCTTCTGCACAGGCAGGGACGCACAGACCGCATCCATCACATTTCTCTTCGTCGATCTTAATTATCTTCCTGCGTGTTACCATCTTTACTCCTTTGATTATAATAATTGTAACCGTTCACGGTTTGAAATTGGAAATTAGAAATTTGTGTTATCGTAATAATTCACCACGGAGGACACAGAAATCACAGAAAAAATTTAAATCCTAAATGTAACTACTCAGGTTGTTTAGACTGTAGTCTGTTCGTCTTTAGGGAAATTCTTTGTTTCGCGATAGGTAAGAATCGCAACTTCATCGGCCGATACAAACGCTCTGAGCTTTGTATGATCTCGCATATTTTTTCCTCACTATTCAGCTAAATACCTATAGACTATCCACCTGAGTAGTTACTCCTAAATAACAAACGTTTCAAATGTTTTGTATTTAGGATTTAATAGCTGCTAACGCCTCCTCTGCCAGATCCTTAACACGGTAGACGATTAGCTTATGGTTCAGATATAACTGGACCCCGGCATTATCGCCTAAAAGAGCTTCAATCTGTAAACTTGCCTCCCTGGCTCCAAGCAAGCCCATGGTCCATGCGGCCAGCCCCCTGACCATGGCATCCCCGGACTCCAGATACGGATATAGGTAATGGACAGCATTTTTCAATAGGTGCGGTCTGATCCGGGCCAGTCTTCCAAGTCCCCAGATCACACCGCGTTGTAATAATTCAAATTCCAGGAAATTTTCGTCCTCTCTGATATAGGATATCAGGATATGGGTATATTCCTTTGCCAGACCCTCATGACAGGCCATGATTTCACCCATGGCCTCTGGGGCGCCCCAGCCAATGCTGCCAGACTCTTCGTTTAAACTCCACATTAATCGGCGCATTACCATGCAGGCTGATTCTATGTCCTTTTCAGCAAGATTCGCCACTACCGCGCCCATTGCCGTGACCGCACGCCATTTTATCTCCTGATCATTGTTGCAAAGGAAAGAAAAGATGGGAGTGATGATCTTGGGAGCGGGTAATTGACACAACTCATCCAGGCTCTGGTTCAAATCGCTTGATCTCAACAGTTCAAAGACCCGGGCCTTACGGCCCCTGCCCACCATTTTTCCTGTATTCTTAAGCATCCTCTTTTATTGCTTTTCCGATCTTGCGACCCAATGCCACACACTGTTTGAGATCATCATGGGTCGGGACATACTCGACCCTGATGCCGGGGTCAACGATCTTGATCTTCATCTCCTCCAGTGCCTGGTTGATTAACCTGACCGCCTCACCACTCCAGCCATATGAGCCGAATGCTGCTCCAAGCTTGTTGGCGGGACGTAACCCCTTCATATAGGTCAGCATGTCTGCCATCTGCGGCAGGATTCCCTTGTTGAATGTAGGTGACCCGAAGATCACTGCCCTGGCGTCAAGGACCTCGGTTATGACGTCGCTGCGGTGATTAACATTAAGGTCTATCATCTGCACACTAATACCTTCCATAAGCAGGCCATTGATAATAGATTTGGCCATGGTCCCGGTACTGTGCCACATGGTATCATAGATTACAAGGGCCTTCTGCCTGCCCTTCTGTTGACTCCATGAATCATATGCCTCGATAATCCCGGGTGCATCAGTACGCCAGATTAACCCGTGATCCGGGGCAATCATGTCTATCTCTATGCCTGTTTCCTGAATATTGGATAGGAGTTTTTTGACAAGAGACGAGAATGGCAGAAGTATGTTGGCATAATACTTGGCCGCATGTCTGAGAAGTTCAGAGAGGGCAACTTCATCGTCAAACTGCTCATTGGTGGCCCAATGTTGTCCAAAGGCATCACTGGAGATCAATAGACAGTCTTCCTTGATATAAGAAAACATGCTGTCCGGCCAGTGCAACATCCTGGTCTCAATAAATTGCACTGTTTTGCTGCCTAAACTGATTGTTTGTCCTGACTCGACCACCTCGTAGGGCCAATCATCTTTATGAAAGTGAGCCAGCAAGGCCTTCTTGCCCATTGAAGAACAGAAGAGTTTTTCAGGTCTGACAATCTCCATGATCTCTGGCAGAGAGCCTGTATGATCCATTTCCACATGATTGACAATGACGTAATTGATCTTGCCCGGATCGACTATTTTACGGATATTGTGAAGCAGGTCACTCTTGAAGTCCTTTTTCACAGTATCAAACAGGGCGATCTTTTCATCCATGACCAAAAAGGAATTGTATGTTGTCCCTTTGTAGGTAGAATAGCCATGGAAATCCCGAATATTCCAATCCAGACTTCCAACCTGATAGACATTCTTTTTGATCTCAGTCGGCTGCATTCTTATCCTCCGTTTAGGATTTCCACAGACCGTGCAGATTGCAGTAGGCGCGGGCTGTGATATTGTCCGCATCTATGTCGAACCTGGCCTCCGGCGCATCACCCGGCTTCAGGAACTGACGGTAAGCCTTTTCATCAACTATTATCTCGATCCACTCGATATAGTGTTTTTCCTCCATCGGATGGGCCACACTTCCGAGCATCACCTTGACACCGCCCCCGACCTTTTCCAGCACCGGGACATGCTTTTCACGCGCAGCATCAACCGTGTTCTCGACAAAAAGCTTCATCGGCTGGCCGCAGCATACAAGCTCCCCTTTCCCTTCATGGAGTATTTCTACTATGTGCCCGCAAATCTCACAATTATATATCTGTAATCTCTCAGCCATTTTTTATTTCTCCTCTTTTTTTGTTGTCTTGAGTTAATATTACCAGTTCTCACCCAGCAGCTCGAAGTGGGCCCTGGAATGTGCGCAAGCAGAACATGTCTCAGGCGCCTCTTCGCCTTGGTGCAGATAACCGCAGTTGAGGCATCGCCATGCGACCTTTTCCGCACGCTTGAAGACACGGCCGGCCTCGATGTTTGCGGCAAGATCCAGATATCGTTTCTCGTGCTGCTTTTCTGCAACAGCAATCGCCTCGAACACCACGGCTATTTCTTCAAAGCCTTCTTCTCGTGCCACCCTGGCGAATCCAGGATACATTTCGGTATACTCGTAATGCTCGCCCGCGGCACCTGCCTTCAGATTTTCAACCGTGGGGCCGATAACGCCTGCCGGGAAGCTGGCGCTAATTTCCACCTCACCACCTTCAAGGAACTTGAAGAGCCTCTTTGCATGCTCCCTCTCTTGATTAGATGTCTCCTCAAAGATAAATGATATCTGGATCAATCCCTCTTTTTTCGCCTTACTGGCAAAATAGGTGTAACGGTTACGCGCCTGCGACTCACCGGCAAAGGCAGTAAGCAGGTTTCTTTCTGTCTTACTTCCCTTTAATTCAGCCATCTTCATTTCTCCTTTCTGTCCATTTCGTGGACATTTTTGTTAAAATTTTGTCCTTCTTTCTTGCATTGCGGACATATCCCGATGAACTCCAGTCGATGCCCGATTATCTCGTAATCAATATTCCCGCTAAGGGCATCCCCGATGGCGGTGATCGGTTCAACCGGCACATCTTTGAGACGGTCACAACGTATACAGCGCACGTGATAATGATTTTTTGCGTTACCATCGAATCGCCTTTGAGTGCCTCCCATCTCCAGTTTATGTATCATCCCGCATCCGGATAGAATCTCGAGATTACGGTAAACAGTGCCCAGGCTAATCCGCGGCAGACGCAGACGAACCATTTCGTAAACCCCATCGGCTGTCGGATGCGAAGAGACCTTTTTTAGCTCTTCTAGGATGACACGACGCTGGTGAGTCATCCTATACTTTTGGCTTAATGCCAATCCCTAAATCCTCCTTATTCGCAATAGTAATTATTCGCAATAATACGGTTTGAGGATTCTCCTGTCAAGTCCTTTTTCATATTTTTTACAACCACTGGCCATGGTTTGGCCCAGGGAAGCGAAAAACATTCTCTAAAAAGAAGGCGTAGTGCATTATTTGCTTGCCGCAATTGCCAATCTGTTCTGGTTTTTAAATTTTTCTGTCCCTTTTACAAAATTAGTGTGTCAAAAATCAGTTTTTTTGGGCGGTTAAAAAATATTCTGAATTCATAGAACCATTTATGATTTCCCATCGCATCTGTGATCATTTTCAGCTAAAATGTATGCCTTGAGAGTAGGTGAAGGAGATTTTGCCCCTTCACCGAGAATTGCTGGTCAGGTAATATTTCACTTTATATCATGAATGTATGCACTATAATTATGTATAGGAGGTGCATATGAGAACCACACTCAATATATCTGATGATTTAATTGCCGAATTGATGAAACTCTCCGGCATATCAAGCAAGACCAGGGCTATTGAACCGGCACTTTCAGATTTTGTCAGGAAATTAAAACGAAAAAATAAAATGCTCTTGTGGTAAACTGAATCTGAAAGTTGACATTATAAAATTACGTAAAAAGGAATTGAATGAATAATTTTTTGATAGCACCGTCTGGATTGATTTTTTCAAGGGTAAAAATAAGGCAATCAACAGTTAATCGCATATAGATTGGGTCTTAAGATATGTCAGCAACTCTTGTTAAAATCAAAAGTATTGAACAAAAGGTCCTGGCAGGAAACAATATAACCCCTGATGAAGCACTCTGGCTTACAGAGATTAAAGGGGCAGATTTCTATGACCTTATTGCCTCTGCCAATAGGATCAGAGAGAGATACAAAGGGAGAAAAATAGGTCTCTGCTCCATTATTAACGCTAAATCAGGGAGATGCGGAGAAGACTGTGCCTTCTGTTCCCAGTCTGCCCATCATAAGACAGATATAGAGGAATATCCACTCTTAAATAGTGACAGGATACTGGAAGGGGCACAACAGGCATCAGCCTCCGGGGCCCATAAGTTTGGTATAGTAATCAGCGGAAAGGGTATAGAGTATCCTGAAGAGATGGAGAGTATCTGTCTATCCATCAGGATGCTAAGGGAGAAGAGTAATATCCATTGCTGTGCCTCTCTTGGTATCCTAAGCAATGAATCGGCTCACAGCTTAAAAGAGGCAGGCCTTCAGGAGTATCACCACAACTTAGAAACAGCGAGGAGCTTTTTTCCTAATATCTGCACCACACATGAGTATGACGAGGATATAGAGACTATAAGGGTAGCCAAAGAGACCGGTCTCAGGGTATGTTGCGGTGGTATCTTTGGCATGGGAGAATCCCCGGAGCAGAGGATTGAGCTTGCATTCACCCTCAAGGAGTTAGACGTAGACTCTGTCCCTCTAAACTTTCTACGCCCTATAACAGGAACAAGGTTAGAGGGGGCTGTCCTGTTAAGGCCCATGGAGATACTAAAGATCATAGCCACGTATCGGTTTATCCTGCCGACAAAGGATATCAAGGTAGCTGGCGGGAGAGAATGGACCCTTCGTGACCTTCAGTCCATGATATTTGCTGCTGGCGCCAACTCCGCAATGCTAGGGAACTACCTGACCACTAAGGGAAGAAATTTTGAAGAAGATCTGCAAATGATTGAGGATCTTGAGCTCGAAATCGACGATTAAATTAGTGATACTATGAACCTCATTAAAGACGAGTTAGAAAAGCTAAAGGAAAAAGGTCTTTTCAGGAGGTTAAGATTATTAGAAGGGGAACAGTCATCAAGGGTAAGGATAAACGGAAAAGAGGTAATACTCTTATCCTCTAACAACTACCTTGGACTAACATCCCATCCCGACCTAAAAGAGAGGGCAATTGATGCTATAAAGAGATATGGTTGTGGTGCCGGGGCATCCCGTCTTATATCAGGGAATATGGAGCTCCATGAGAGGACAGAGAAGAGGATTGCTGAATTTAAAAGGACAGAATCAGCACTTATCTTTAATTCCGGCTATACAGCGAATATAGGGGTGATTGCGGCCCTGTGCAGCAAAGGGGATATAGTCATAAGCGATAGATTGAATCATGCAAGTATAATAGATGGCTCTCTGATAAGCCGGGCAGACACAAAGAGATACCCCCATAAGGACATCCATGCCTTAGAAAAGGCTCTCCATAATTCTTCAGGTTATCGCAGAAGGTTGATTGTCACGGATGGTATCTTCAGCATGGATGGGGATATAGCTCCCCTGCCTGAAATAGTGAAACTGGCAGAGAGGTATTCAGCTATCCTGATGCTAGATGATGCACACGCCACAGGCGTATTAGGAGCAAATGGGAGAGGGACGGGAGAATACTTTGGCCTGGAAAAGGGGATTGATATCCAAATGGGGACATTGGGAAAGGCCCTTGGAGGTTTCGGGGCCTATATTGCAGGTGAGAAGAGACTGACAGATTTCTTAATAAATAAGTGCCGTAGCTTCATCTACACAACCGCTCTTCCTCCCTCTGTTTTGGCATCTACCCTGGCCGCATTAGATATTATTGAAAATGGGCATGATATGAGGACAAGGTTGTGGAGAAATGTGAAACACCTGAGGGATGGATTGATAAGGCTCGGATTCGATACAATGGGTAGCGAGACCCAGATCATCCCTGTATTGATAGGTGATGCTGCCACTACAGTCAGGATCAGTGAGATGCTGTTTGAGGAGGGGATATATGTTCAGGGGATACGGCCGCCCACTGTTCCGGAAGGTAGTTCAAGGCTCAG
The DNA here is from genome assembly GCA_003229375.1 of Nitrospirota bacterium. GTDB lineage: Bacteria > Nitrospinota > Nitrospinia > SZUA-224 > SZUA-224 > SZUA-224. The sequence continues at coordinate 3,728 of QIDP01000199.1, read as the reverse complement.
AATAACTGTTATGGCAACTCATTCACTAAATGATTTAGATAAGGCACTAGAGGCATTTGAAGAGGTGGCAAGGCACTGCAGAAACTTTCTCTTGACAAAGGAAACTCCTTAATCTATAAGAGTATGAGGACACTAATTTTCGGTCAGGCACTATTTAGGATAGGAAAACAAACAGAGGAAAGGAGAATAGATTATGGCTATCTGGGATGATGGAAAAGAACTGACGAGATTCGGGATAGAAGGGATAGGATACCAGAAAGAGATTATAAAATTAAAATTAAAGATATATGGTATACAGAAAAAGATAGATGGATATATGATAAAGTTAGGTGAAAATGTATTCGAACATTACGAAGCAGGAGTAAAGGATATCTTAACTGAAGACAGAGTAAAGGAATTGATAGATGTTATCAGGACTCAGAAAGAGGAGATAGAATCCACCAGGGAGAATATAAAAGAGATTGATAATGAAGCAAAGGGGATATTAAAGAAGATAAAGTCAAAAGGTGAAGATGTTATAGACGGCATAAAAAAAGGGATACATACCAGGAAGAAGGCCAGGACATCGACAAAGACAGAGAAGGACGAGGCTAAAAAAAATACAGGGGAAAAGAAGACAGAGAGTGAAGAGGTTAAAGAGAATAGCGGAGAGAAGAAGACAGAGGGTGATGAACTTAAAGAGAAGGCCGAAGATAAAGGACAACCAAAGGGATAAGTTATTATGACCGGACTAAAATTTATGTTTTTGTTGGTAATAGTGATATTATTTGTGCTCTTTGGCGTGAGAAATATGCATGATGTTGAGATTAATTATTACAACCCGGGCCTTAAGCTGCAAACAATATATGTTCATCTCCTTTATGTAATACTATCGTCTCTCTTTGTAGGGGCGGTTTTTGGATGGAGTACTTCCATCATAAAACAGATAAAACTAAAAAGAATCATTCGCAAGAAAGACAAACAGGTCAAGGAAATAGAAGAGGAGCTTAACAAGATACGTCTCACCTCAGCACCTGCCTCTCAGGATTCTGAAGAGAAGGAGATATCTGTTTCTTCCGCCAGTGGCAATGATGCTGAAAAATAATATCATAAAATTTGTAATACCTCTTTCTATTCTCATCATAATAATAGCAACATTCAGGATATCAGGGTTTAATAAATACCTTGACCAGACCACATTAAGGACGTGGATAGAGGGTTATGGCTCATGGGGACCGGTCTTCTATATCAGCTTTTATTCTCTTGGTACAGCCCTCTTTTTTCCCGGTCTTCCCATAACGGTTGCCGGCGGACTCGCCTTTGGTCCGATATGGGGGATCATTTATACCCTCATAGGATCTACCATTGGTGCATCTCTCGCATTCTTAATCTCAAGGCATTTTGCCCGCAGGCAGATTGAAAAACTGTTAAAAGGAAAACTCAAGAGCATAGATGAAGGGGTAGAAAAGAATGGTTGGATATACGTAGCAATAACCAGGCTTATCCCCCTATTCCCCTTTAATCTCCTGAACTATGCCTTTGGATTGACAAAGATAAGGTTCAGCCACTATTTTGTCGCTACCTCTATCTTCATGCTCCCCGGAATAGCTGCATATGTAATCTTTGGCAGCTCAATACTTGATATAGTGAAAGGGAATATATCATTGGAATTCATTATAGGTATCATCCTTATAGTAATCCTCTCCACTATGCCGGCAATATACAAAAGGAGGAAGCAAAGTATCGGAAGATCTCTCTAAAAAAATCTTGACTTTACCCGTCTTTTCTCATATCATTACCCAATCTTGATTATACTGCTAAATTAGGAGATAAATTCTATGGCTGATAATGTCGATGATAAGGTTACCATTGTAGTCTGTAGCGGAGAATATGACAAGGCTCTTGCTGCCTTCCTTTTTGCTACAATTGCAGCCTCAATGGGGAAAGAGGTCATAATGTTCTTCACTTTCTGGGGTTTAAATGTTGTGAAGAAACCCAAAGGATTTCCCAGGACAGGACCTATATTCAAAAGGATCTTCAACCTTATAAACCGTGACAATGTTAATCATTTACCACTTTCAAGATTTAACTTTATGGGATTAGGCCGCCTTATCATTAACCTGCGTATGCGTAAAAGTAAGGTAGCGAACCTGCAGCAGCTCATTGAAATGGCCAGAGAACTGGGTGTTAAGCTCCTGGCATGCACCATGGCCATGGACCTGATGGGACTCACCCCTGAGGATATGATCGAGGGGGTTGATGAATACGCAGGTGCAAGTACCTATTTCGATATCGCATTCGATTCACGTGTAAATCTTTTTATATAAACCAAACTATAAGTGCCTAAAGTGAACTAAAGTTATTGAAAGATTTGGCTCTTCTCCAAATTTACCGTAGAAACCGGGAGAAGAGCCAAATCTTTTTCATAGCAAAGGAGGGAGTAAGTCATGAATAAAGGGTACATTAAAAATGGGATCTTTTTTTTAAGTCTTCTCTTAATAATAGCTTTACCTTCTTTCTCTTATGCTGATACTGTCTTTCTGTTTGGGCCTGAGACCTTTACCAGCACTAAAGATAAACCGGATCGTTTTGAGCGGAGTTTTCAACTGCCATCCGGAGCAGGGGCTCCCTTTATACTAAAGGTTATAAATGGAACCTCTGATGGAAAGAATAGGATAAGGATCGCTATTTTGTATATAAATGGAGTTAAGGTAATAAAGGAGATGGATTTAAATCACCATGTATATGTTATAGAGAGGGAGGTCTCCCTACTGACAAAGAATACTCTTGTGGTAGAACTGCGGTGTAAGCCAGGAGGGTTTATAACTGTTGGGATAACAGGCATAAGCATCATGCCGTCAGTGAAAAAGGTTATAGGACCTGCTGGTGGGATAGTAGAGCTTCAGGGGAATCTCAATAGTGTCAAACTTGATATCCCCTCCGGGGCACTTGATGCCGATACCGAGATTACTATTCGTCAGGTGCCGGCACCTTCGCCTGATCTTTTCATGAATATCGGTATGCCTATTGGCAACACCTTTAGCTTTGAGCCCCATGGTCTGACATTCTCAAAGGTGGCAACCATCACCTTTACCTACAGAGATGAAGACCTGCCTCCCGGGGCAAATGAGGGTAGGGTCCTCGTCTATGTTGAAAGACCTGATGGTTTATTTAATGGTGAAGGAGGGGCAAGATGCAGTGTTTTAGAGGAGCCAGGGGAGCACTGTATTGACACAGAAAGTTATGCCCAGGATATTGACGTAGATAGGAATCTGGCAATGGTGTTTGTCAACAAGCTATCTCGCCGCCTTCTTTATTATTCAGGGATTATCAGCGGGTGCAATGGAGACCCCAATGTCCGGCCCACCTTAGTTCCCTTGGAGGCTGATGCTTTCAAACTCCCCATCCTCCGCTGCCTGAGACCAGAAGATGTGCCTGCCAGGTCTGATCCAGCCACCATCACCCGTATTGTCCTCCAGTTTGACAGTAAGCTTTATACCCCGGGAAGAGTCACTTCTCTCTGTGCCTGGTGCTTCCCCTTCTTGTCTGCATAAGAACATTTTTTTGCTGTTTTTTTGCTTGACAATTCAGAAACAATGCAATATTTTAAAGACAAAATAGCCATGACTCTAACGAGTCACTAAATAGCATTAAAATCTTTGGCTCTTCTCCCAATTACTACGGTACAGGTAGAGGTATCGGGATAGGATCACTAGCCTGAAAGATTTTAAGTATGAAGTATTTAAGAT
>QIDP01000200.1 GCA_003229375.1 Nitrospirota bacterium | reverse complement strand
TTTTAACTTTAGCTCACTTTAGGCATTTTAGGCACTTATAAACAAGCAACTACCTCTGATGGTGGTAAGTTGATTAATGAGCATTTACAAATATGTTTGACAGACGATTGATCTCAAATTTTGATTGGGTTCTATTTATATTGACGATTAGTATATCTATATGGGGTATTGTGATCATCTACAGCGCCACCCAAGGGAAGGCAGAACATCTGAGTAAGTTATATATTACGCAGATATACTGGCTATTATATGGATTGCTGATTATGTTTTCGGTCATTCTGATAGATTATCATACCCTCCAAAGGTCTGCCTACTTCATATATGCCATTGTCATCATTGCCCTGATCCTGGTGCTCATCTTCGGCAGGGTCATATCCGGGGCACAGAGGTGGCTAACTATCGGCCCCTTATCCTTTCAGGTATCTGAGCTAGCCAAAGTGGGAGTAATTATAGCGCTTGCCAGGTATTTTGATGACAGGAGGATAATAAAGAGATATAGACTGAGAGATCTATTTGTTCCTGCAGTCATTACCATGATTCCCTTTTTTCTTATTGCAAAAGAGCCTGATCTGGGCACCTCGCTTATCATGGTCATTATATTTATTTCAATGATTCTGATGGTTAATATAGATCCACGATCCCTTGCTATTCTGATAGGATGCGGCATCCTGTTTTTACCAACTATGTGGTACTTTCTCAAGGACTATCAGCGAGAGCGTCTATTGACCCTTATCAATCCTGAAGCTGATCCGCTCGGAATGGGTTATCATATCCTGCAATCAAAGATCGCTATTGGTTCAGGTGAATTTTTAGGAAAAGGGCTGTTTGCAGGGACCCAGAGCAGACTAAATTTTCTTCCGGAGAAGCATACAGACTTTATATTTTCTGTGCTTGCCGAAGAGATGGGCTTTGTCGGGGCATCTATACTGATAGTACTCTATCTTATCCTGATTATAAAGGGGATTGACATAATTTATCACTCAAGAGATAGATTTGGCGCACTGCTATCAGTTGGGATTGTCTGTATGCTGACGTCCTACATAATCCTGAACATAGGTATGACAATAGGTATTTTTCCTATTGTCGGGATGCCCCTTCCTCTTATGAGCTACGGCGGTTCTTCATTGGTGACAACCTTTATCGCTATCGGGATCCTGCTCAATATCAGGATGAGGAGATTCAAGATTGAGGGATGAGATCATTTCACTTGTCCGGAGACCTTCAAGATATCTTGGGAGTGAGATAAATTCTATTCATAAGGATCACTCTAAAATCAGGACAAAGATAGCCCTTGCATTCCCTGATCTCTATGAGATAGGGATGTCGCATCTTGGATTAAAGATACTCTACCACATATTAAACAGCAGGCCTGATATCCTGGCAGAGAGGGTATTTTCCCCGGGCATAGATTATGAGGATATCCTGTTAGACAAAGACTATCCCCTTTGCAGTTTAGAGTCATATATCCCCTTGAACCGGTTTGACATAGTTGGGTTTACACTTCAGCATGAGATGAGTTACACAAATATCCTTAATATCCTTTCTCTGGGAAAGATACCCCTCAGGTCTAAACAGCGGGATGACGATTTCCCCCTTATTATCGGTGGGGGGCCATGCGCATTCAATCCGGAACCCTTGGCAGATTTCTTTGATCTCTTTGTAATAGGTGATGGAGAGGAGGTAATCATAGAGATCATAGATACATATCAAGAATGCAGAGGTAAGGGGAGAAAAAAAGAAGAGATATTAGAGGAGATGACAGGGATAAAGGGGGTATATATACCGTCACTATTTGAGATCGATTACAACAGGGATGGGACGATCAGTAAGATCAGATCCTTGAAAGAAGGATACAAGGTCGAAAAACGGACAGTCTATGATCTGAATTCAGTGGATTATCCGACCTCTCCTCTGGTTCCATACACAAAGCTAATACACGATCGCATATCTGCAGAGATAGATCGTGGTTGTACACAGGGTTGCAGGTTCTGTCATGCAGGGAGTATATACCGTCCTGTGAGAGAGAGGAATGAGGAAAAGATTATAGAGATACTGGAGGAGTCTATAAAGAACACAGGTTATGAGGAATTTTCTTTTACCTCTCTTAGTTCAGGCGATCACAGTTGCCTTGGCGGGCTTATCCCCAAGCTCATGAGGAGATTTGCCCCATATAAAACCGCGCTATCCCTGCCATCCCTTCGTCCTGGCACGATAACCCCTGAGTTGATAAGAGAGATTAAAAAGGTGAGGAAGACCGGATTTACTATAACTGTTGAGGCTGGTTCTCAGCGTCTGAGGGATGTGATAAACAAAAAAATTACCGAGGACGATATACTAAAGGCCATCACTGATATTGCCAGGGGAGGATGGAAATCCCTGAAACTCTACTTTATGATAGGACTCCCAACAGAGACAGAGGAGGATATAGAGGATATATATAAACTCTGTGTCAAGATATTAAGGGCCGCAGAAATAAAGGGGGGAAGAATCAGGAATATCAATATAGGCATATCCTCATTTGTACCGAAATCCAATACCCCGTTCCAATGGTTTCCACTTAACCATATAGATACCTTGAAGCATAAACAGAGCTACCTGATGAGGAGGTTCAGAAATAACCGTAAGATCTCATTGAAGTGGCAGAAGGGCGAAATCAGTCTTATCGAGGCAGTCTTTGCAAGGGGGAACAGAAGATTGGTAGATACCCTGGAAAAGGCGCTATATTTGGGGTGCAAATTCGATAACTGGGGTGAACACTTCAATTATAAAAAGTGGGTCCGGGCATTTAACGATTCTAACATTGACCCCGGGTTTCACACAACACGCAATCGGAGCTTTGAAGAGATACTCCCCTGGGATCACATATCTATTGGAATAGATAAGGAATTTCTCGTGAGTGAATATAAAAGGGGAGTGAATGGGGAGTTGACCCCGGATTGCAGAAATGGTGACTGTAATGGGTGTGGATTGATGACATCATGTGAAAAGCTCCTTGATCGAGGCGAAAAAAATATATCTTCCCGTTATCCTCTCAAATTAGAGGCCCGATCCTCTATTGATATACAGCAGCCACCCATCTCATATCAGCGTATAAGATTGCAATACGAAAAGAGGGAGGACATGAGATTTCTATCCCACCTGGAACTCAACAAGGCTATATACAGGGCATGTAGAAGGGCAGTAATCCCCCTAGCCTATACTCAAGGCCATCACCCTCATCCAAGGATATCCTTTGGGTTTGCACTCCCGGTCGGGATGGAAAGTAAGGCCGAGTATGCAGATATACAGTTAAGGGGTCATATGGGGATAGAAAAGATTGTAAATGATTTGAACCTACACCTTATGAAGGGATTAAAGATACTATCAGCACGTGAGATCCCGCTTAATTATAGATCGATCTCTGTTATGACAGATAAGATAATCTATTCTATCAAACTCTTTGACATCGCTCCCAAAGGGATTGATATTGCCAATTTTTTGTCCGGAGACAGGATAATAGTAAGGGATGGAAGGTCGAAAGAAGTAAATATAAGACCCCTGATAGATGATATAAAGGTGATCGGTATAAAGGATGATTATATAGAATTGGAACTTATACTGAAGATAGAGGATGATAGAAATATTAAACCTATAGATGTTTTAAAAAATCTCTGCCCCCCCGGGTATGAATCCCTGTCATCAGCCCTGATAACCAAGATCGGCCTCTGCTGGAAAATGGATTAAGATTTACTTTAACCACCGGGGTCACAGAGATATCTGATCATTGATCTAAAAAGGTCTTCAGATCAAGGTCAATGTTTAATTTCTCTGTTATCTTAATAGCTATCTCCTTTTCCAATCTGAATATCTCTTCCACGTTACCTGTAACCTCCTCTGCATGAAGTGTCAATCCTGTCTCTACCTCTACCATCCTTATGTCTATCCTTATCTGTCCCCTATATGCTGAATAGCTTCCAAGGAGGATAATCTTTGCTCCCAGTATCTTTCCTATTTTCAGATTGGTCTCCTGATCCGTGATCTCTTGAGTGGATATATTGAGCTCTTCTAATATATCCTGAATAATGTCCCTCTCAACTATGTGTATGCCTCTTACATGGCTAAGATCATTGATCAGCATATCAGCAAGGCCCTTTCTCAAAAAGTCGAACCTCTCTTTTTGTGACATAGAGTTGTTTTCGAAATACAGGATAGCAATGGTCACCGGATAAGAGGTTTCCTTTCCCTCTATCTTCTCTGGGGTCATCAAAGATGTACAGGAGATGGAAAGATATGTGATCAGTAATAATAGGAAGATGATTTGATTATTCATAGTCAAATTAATAAGTGTCTAAAGTGAGCTAAAGTTATTGGTTACAGTATCACCTCTATCACCTTCTGATCCTTTTCCAACGGTCGTCTCTTTTCTATTATAATGGCGTAAGAGATGTTCTCTTCTACATCTGTAATCTCGATAGTCCCGATCATTTCCTTCTGATACCCTATCACTTTACCACTCACCTTTATCGGTTTCCCTTTATGAATAATATTCATCCTCGTTTTTGCTGTTAAACCATGTCTTGACCCGAGGTTTATGATTACCCGATCCTCTTCTACAGCAACAATCTTCCCCCTGAATGGGAATTCTTCCTTTAATCTCTTCAGGATATCTGTTGAGAGGGTATTAGCCAAACCGCTTATTATTCCTCTCCTGTCCTTGTCCTTGAGAGTCAGGGATATCTTTATAGCAGAGGTCTCTGTATCTACCATTCTCAGGTTTATCTGCAGGTCATCCTCAAACCGGATAAGGCTTCCCGTAGTGATCAATCTTGCCGATAGTATTTTACCTACCTTTAATGCAGTGGAGGGATCTGCCAGATCTGAAGAGCCCAACCGTAACTCTTCCAGCAATTTATCCAGTATCTTCCTCTCGACCATCTGAACCCTGCCAGAGCCCTGTATTGAATCTGATAGTTGTTTCTGAAATATCTCCACCATACCTTCACGTCCCGGGGTCCCTCCTAAATTCTCAAATCCTATCATGGATATAATCATAGGTCTTGATGTCCAGGTATCCTCCTTCTTTTTAAATATCCTTTTGAGTATCCCGGGTCTCTTTTGTTTCTTATATCTCTTAATAAGGTCTGATACCAACTTATCTATCCTTTTATGCTGCTCATGATCCCTGGTGTAATTCAGATATTCTTTTGCCCTTTTAAGCAGGAGCATGGATAATTCATCCTGAGGATCGATACTAAGTGCATTTTCATAATAGGCAATGGCATTCGAATAATCACCTTTCTTCTCTGATATCACACCACGGTTGCTCAGGGCCTCGATGTGATAAGGATTAATCGCCCCTGCCTCATCATACATCTTTTCAGCCCGGTCATATTGCCCTTCCATCGAATAGATCCTTCCTGCATTATTGTAGGCCATGGCCTTCTGCCAGAAGAATTGAGAGCTCTTTTTAGTTGCTATTTCAAATTCTGCCCTTGCTCTTTTTACATCACCCTGGCTGGTATATATATTCCCTCTTATAACATAGGTGTATGCATAATTCGGATCAAGCGATTCTGCCTCGCTCAGTAAAGTCAATGCCTTTTTATAATCTCCCCTTTTATAATATGTCTCTGCAAGACCTGCCTTTCCTATTGCCTTAGATTCCTTGTCAACCCCTCCTATCTTCATAAACTCCTCTTCTGCCTTGTCAAGTCTACCTTCCTTAATGTATGAATAACCTATACCTGATCTTGCCTTGATATCTTCAGGATTGTTCTTTATTGCTCTCTTATATATATTTCGGGCAATAGATAGGTTCCTTTTCCTTTCAAATTCCCGTTCTGCAATCGAATTCAGGAGGTGTTGTGTAGATGCCCCTCCTCCCTGAAGGATATCGGTTATCCTTCCCCGGGGACTGACTATATAGGTTGTTGGAAGAATGGCCCTGGCATTATAAAGCTCACTGATATCCTTACTGTCATTTAACACAATGAAACCTAGCTTATTTGATTCATAGAACTCCTTGAGTTTCACCGGATCATCTCTGCTGATACCGATTACTTCAATACCTTCTTTGCCGTACCTCTCGTATATCTCTTTCAACTGGATAAGACCTTCTCTGCATGGTCTGGAATCTATAGTGAAGAAATAAAGGACAATCATGTTCCTGCCATGTAACCCTTCTAACGATACCGGATTCGATTTAAGATCCATAAGTGTGAAGGAGGGCGCCTCATCCCCCTGTGTCAATGCGCCGTGTGCATAGGAACCTCCTATTGTAATAATAAGCAGACCAGCTATGAGAATAGATATTTTATGCTTAAACATTTGCTTATCCTCCTTATGTATAGTTATTGTTTTCGTAACAGTTCACAGTTTACAGTTTTTTTAATTTCCTTTTACTTTCTGTTTTCGTTAACCGTGAACCGTGAACCGTGAACCGTTACTTATTTTCTAAATATACCAAAAACCGGTTAATAGTTCACCTATTAATAATTTACCTCGATTTCAGGGTCTGAAAGAGATTCAATGTCTCATTCTCCTGTACCTCCAGGGTTGCCTCCCATGATAAATATCCCTCTTTGATCAATTTAACCTCATGTCTGCCGGAAGAAACTTCTAACAGATATGGTGTTATACCCCTGTTTTTACCATCTATGAATATATTTGCATTAGGAGGATCAGACTTCACATTTATATATCCCATCTTAATAATAGATTTATCCTTATATCCCTCTGAGATAGTAGGTGGTGGAGGGGTAATCTGCTTCTCCCTCTTTTTTAACCATAGGCTATAGCTCATAATAACCAGTAACACACCCACCGCAGCCACCAGTAATCTCCTGAATTTACCCCTTAATCCAATCTTCTCTAATAATTCCGGTCTGTCACCAGCCTTTTGTATGGTTTTAAAATATCCATCAGGTATGGTAGCGCCTGCATCATCTTTGAAGGTAGACCTCAATGTATTAATAAATTCATGGCCGGTCTGATACCGGTCCCCCGGATCCTTTGCGAGCGCCTTCAATACCACCTTATTAAATAGATGTGGAACATTGCTGTTTACCTTGCCCGGGGGAAGAGGGGTTTGATTTATAATATTATGAATAATCGTTGAGATATCCTCTCCGGAGAACGGTTTCTTGCCTGTCAGTAATTCATAGAGAACTATCCCGAGTGAAAAGAGATCAGACCTGCCATCATATTTACCCCCCTTAATCTGTTCCGGAGACATATAATAGGGGGTTCCCATAAGCCTTTTCCCTATTGTCATATCTGCATCAACCAACTTTGCGATGCCAAAATCCGCAACCTTTACCTTGTTCGCATCCCCTATTATTATGATATTGGCGGGTTTTATATCCCTGTGGATTATTCCATGCCTGTGTGCATAATCAAGGGCATCACAGACCTGAATAGCGGTAAAGACAATCTGATCTATTGAAAGCCTGATCCCGTCCTTTATTATCTTATCCAGGGACTTCCCATCTATATATTCCATTGCAATATAGGTAATACCATCATCCTCTCCAACATCATAGATACCAACAATATGATTATGTGAGAGTCTCCCTGCGATCTGTGCCTCTTGTTGAAAACGTCTGAGCAACTCCTCTCTGTTTGATTCATCCGCAAATATCTCTGACCTTATTGTCTTTAGTGCCACCTGACGATCTATCTTTGGGTCATGCCCCTTATAGACCACCCCCATCGCACCCTTACCCAGAATCCCGGTTATCTTATAACGTCCTAAGGTCTTACCTGTCATTTATATTCTTTATAATGTGGCGGACATAATTAATAGGCACGGCAAAATTGATACCAATGGCATTTTTAAGCGCACCTCTGATAATACCGACCACCTCTCCCTTCTTGTTAAATAATGGACCGCCACTGTTTCCCTTGTTTACCGGTACATCTGTTTGAATAAGGGGAATCCTGCCTACCATTCGACCGGTAGAACTTATTACCCCTCTGGTGATAGTGTAATCCAATCCCAGAGGACAGCCAATGGTAAAGACACTATCCCCTCTCTTTAATCTATCTGAGTCTCCTATCCTGACAGCAGGTAGTAGTCCCTGAGTCTCTATCTTTATAAGTGCAATATCGAGATTGTCATCAGAATAGATTATATCACCTTTATAGGATGATCCATCATGGAGTCTTATCAAGATCGAGGAGATGTCAATGATCTGATGTGCACTGGTTAGTATATATCCCCTATGGTCGATTATTAATCCCGTACTCTGAAGCTCTGTTTTATCGTCATATCCAAAGACACAGACAACAGATGGTATTATCTTTCTGAAAAATTCTGAGGTATCTGCAGTAAGTGAGGATAAGTCTTGTACTGGCTCTCTATCCGGGGTATCAGCAAGGCTATCTGCCTCAGGGGTAAGAGGTGGTGACATGGTCTTCCGGCGTACAACCTCTCTAACCTGCCCGGGCTGCTCATCTTTACCAAAGATGAAGATAAAGATCAGAAAAAGGAGGAAAAAGATAGATCCCGCTATTAAAGATTTTAGTATCCTTTGCAGGTCTATCTTCCTTTTAACTTTATCTCTCTCTTCTAATGTAAATATCTCTCCTCTTTCTACAAATCTGAAGACCGTCTCGCCAATCCTTATTTCATCTCCCATTTCCAGACGGGTCTCTGTAATCCTTTTACCTTTTACAAATGTCCCGTTTATACTCTCCGGATCAGTTATAGTGCACGAACCATCATCATTTAGATTAATCTTTGCATGGAACCGTGATACCCTCTGATCATCCAGAACCACATTATTCTGATTTGCCCTGCCAATAGTAATCTCCCCTCTTGTCAGTTGATACTCTTCTCCCTTCTTGTCACCTTTTATACAGATTATCCTGGCAGGGGGGTGAGAGGCGACACCCTCATCCATATCTATTGTACTGTGATCATCAGGGAACATCATTACTTATCTCAAAAATAACTTCCATTTTTACATTCCATCTTAGGGTTTGCGCAAGCCCTAAAGGCTGTCTTTATCTCTAAATTTATGGAATGCAATAGTTAATGTCAATAGATTTTTTGAATTTTATTTGTTATGATATCTAAAAATTTAACTGAAGGAGTTAATAAGGATGCAAGATTTTATAACTCTGTGTTCTCTGTGAACTCTGTGGTAAATCAGAGGATGTCAGATAATATGCGGGAGAGACTCATGGATATCTATTCGGAGTTGTTAAGACATTTTGGCCGGCAGAATTGGTGGCCTGCCAAGACGAGGTTTGAGGTCTGTGTAGGGGCAATCCTGACGCAGAATACTGCATGGCAAAATGTTGAAAAGGCCATAGCAAATCTTAAGAAGAAGAGGTTATTGATCCCCCGGCGTCTTAAAAAGGTATCTATCGATAAATTGGCCCAACTGATCGTCCCTTCAGGCTATTACAATATCAAGGCGGGGAGATTAAAAGAGTTTGTAGATTTTTTGTGTGAGAGGTATGACGGAGATATGGATCGGATGTTCTCGGATGGAGCTGATAATCTGAGAAATTCCCTGCTTCAGGTTAAAGGGATAGGCCCGGAGACAGCAGACTCTATTTTGCTTTACGCTGCTTCTATCCCCGTATTCGTAGTTGATGCCTATACAAAGAGGATATTCTCACGTTTGAATATTGTTGATGATAATATAAGCTATGATGAACTCCAGTCACTCTTCATGAAAAATCTTCCAAACAATGTAACTCTTTTTAATGAATATCATGCCTTGATAGTAATGTTAGGAAAAAATTACTGCAAGCAGAAACCCAAATGTGACGGCTGTCCAGTTAAGGCTTGCGCAGGCCATGGAATGTAATATTAGGGGTCGCTCCGGGATCCTAATATCTCTTTTATAGTAGCTTTAAACTCTTTTAGATCAGCAGATTTGACAATGTATGCATCTGACGCCCATACCCTGAAGTCCTGTTTGTACCCACTATAGGCAGTGCATATTATAACAGGGATATTTCGATCCTTCTCTCTTAATTCCCTTAAGAACTCTATACCATCCTTGCCGGGCATCTTGACATCTAAGGAAATAAGATCCGGGTAGAATTCTTTGATCTTTTCTGCTGCCTCGGTTGTATTAGCTGCCACTGTCACATTATACCCTTCATCTTCCAGTTCTTCCTTATAGAGGAGCCGTATGTTCTCTTCATCATCTACTATCAAGATCTTCTTTTTTTCCATAGTATTATCACCCTTCCGGTTATAATAATTCCTGACCTAAAGCCTTTGTATATAGCTTAACATATTCCTTAGCTGAATTTTCCCATGAAAAATCCTCTTTCATTGCATTTTTTATAAGTTTTCTCCATACATCCCGATTTTTGTATATATTTATCGCCTTTTTCAGGGTCAATAATAGCTCTTCAGAGGAATATTCCATAAATTTGAAACCATTTCCTTTTCCGCTCTCTATGTTAAAGTCTTCTATGGTATCGTTTAGTCCACCGGTAGAACGGACTATGGGGATGGTTCCGTATTTCATGCTGTATAACTGATTGAGTCCGCAAGGCTCATATTTTGAAGGCATCAGAAACATATCTGCCCCTGCCTCTATCTTGTGTGCCAGGGCATTATCAAAACCGATCTTTATTCCTGCCTTTCCGGGATACCTTTTTCCAATATCCTCAAATAATCTGTTGTATTTTTCTGATCCTGTACCTAATAGTACAAAATTTATATCCAGTTCCATCATCTCATCTATTATCTCTGAGATGAGATCAAATCCTTTTTGATCTGCCAGTCTGGAAATAATACCTACAATGGGAGAATTATTTTTAGGGGTTAATTTATATATCTCTATTAAATCCTTTTTGCACGTATCCTTACCCGAGAGGTTATCCTCTGAGTATCCCTCTTTTATTAATTTGTCTCTTAAGGGATGCCATATCTCATAATCTATGCCATTAATAACACCGTAGAGGTATTTATTCCTTTTTCGTAAGACACCATCCAGTCCGCAACCATACTCCTCGGTCTGTATCTCTT
>QIDP01000124.1 GCA_003229375.1 Nitrospirota bacterium | reverse complement strand
TTTCTTGTCATTATCAGGATCAAAATCCATTGTTTCTGTTACTGTTTTATAGGCTGTTGCTGTTATGGTAAATTTCCTCTCAGTACTATCATTGATATCATTAATACCGTTGGGTAAAGGTTTAATCGTGGCTGTACCATCCTTATTGTTAGTAATATCGAGAGTTATATCATCTTTTTCAGGATCACAGTCATCACAAGTCCACTCATATTCTTTAAAGTTCCCGCAATTCGTTAATACCATCTTATATTCAATGCCTTCCTCTGGAATAGTATTATAATTTATCCTGTTAGCCACACCTATATTCACAGTGCCACTATGGTCAACTGCTTCAACCATTACTATACATCCTATCCCCATGTTAAGCGTACCTTTTAATCCAGATTTATTACCTGTTGCTGTAATCTTGATCTTTCCATCAACATTCTTGCCCTTGATACTACAACATCCGTTGTCCACATTTGCACAGTTAATATCAGCAGTATATGAATCTTCGAATTCTACTATATCTTTTATATCTTTATCATCATCAGGCTCAATATTCCATGTATAACCGGAATCCCAATTCCCCCCACAGACGGGATCGACTGTGACAGTAAAAGAGGCAGATGTCTCACTATCAACACCTGTAACAGTGATTGCAACAGTACCGCCCTTTTTCCCGGTAATAGTGTTTTCGCCTTGCCCCACAAACACAATCACCCCATCAATATCAATCTCTACCTCGTCACGTACACTCTTTGGATCCTTTAGCTCTGCTATCTCAGGATCACTGCTATACCATTCCCACGCAGACTCGTAGAAATCATTTGCACTCTTTGTGCTTACCGTTACTGTTGTTGAACACTCAAAGTCTGTCTCAGCCTTTAGTATCACAGACTCATTGCTATTCATACCGGTCTGTTTTTCACCGCTTAAGGTCAATATCTCTACCTTCCCATCTATCTCTACCTTCTCATCTACCTTCTTTTCATTAGGTTTCAGATCTACTGAATTAGGAAGAGGAGCACCACTCTTCGAATCTTTGAGCTCCAGAGAAAGGTCCCTGTAGTCCGTCACCTTGGTGCCGCATGTATTCAGAAGGAGGGCAATGATACCAACAGAGAGGATTCTTAACAGATTATAATATTTTTTATACATAACAGTCTCCTTTCCTTTTTTAAAAAGATTATTCATATCACTTTGATTTTTAAAGACTAAAAATAGAAATTCCTGTAATAGCCTCACTATTTCAGGAATTGTTTATACTCTATCATAATTGCTGAGAACTTGTCAACAAAAAAAATGGGTAAAATGCTGGGAATTAGGTAAGCAAGCCCTTACAAATACTCCCTGATGGTATTTATAAAGGTTCTAAAATCTTGAAGATGCTTGCTATATACTCCATAAGTAATAGAGTCATCTATACCATCATAGGCATGAATCAAGATATTTCTAAACCTTACCATTGATTTAAAGGTATTAACCATTTCCTCCGGGATGATCTTCCCTTTTCCGAGAATATCAAAACATTCAGAATAGGTCTCTGGTTCCTTCAAATCGAGTCCGCTGATAAAATGCTTGCAGATATCAACCATCTGTTCAATTGCAAGTTCTATGTTTCTCTCAACAAACCTCTTGACAACTATATTTTCTTTAAATTCGTCAAAACTCTCTATTTTAATAACCCTTAGTTCTCTCAAGAGGTCCTCAATTTTCCGCAATTTTCTTTCAATTAAATGTTTATCGATCATATACATTCATCCCGGAAATGAATTTATATTCATCATAATCAGAAATAGTCTTTTCCCTGAATTGTCTATAAGTGAATCTATCTTTTACAATCAATGTAATCCCATATTTCATAACCTGGTGTCTGAGAAAGGGAGATGCGCTGTTTAAAACTATAAGGTCAATCTCTTTGCCTGTTAATTCTGAAAGTTCATTTATAAGATAGAGTACCTCAACACCCCCGGGTAAATTCTTAAAATAAATTGCTACATCAAGGTCGCTGCCTCTCTTCTGCTTTCCCTTCACGCATGAACCGAAAATTAAGCCAAAATGAATATTTGCATTTTTGTTCAGAAATTCCTTAAGTTTAAAACTTATATCTTTTATCTCATTCTTACTTATCTCAAATCTTTCCATTTTAAATTATACTTCCAGCCTTCTTAAGCAGCGCTATCATGTTTATGGCGGGAGGATGTGGGAATCGAACCCACCACTCCGGGTATAAGCCGGAGACACTGGATTTGAAGTCCAGGAGGCACACCAGAAACCTGTATCCTCCCCCTTTTTATTTCTCTCTCAGAACCCTTTCATCGCCGATCCTCATGGTAAGATTGATGCTGTCAAAGTATTCACATAGCGGAACCGCATACTTTCTTGTGGTCTTTATCATATCTCTCATATCTGCCACTGTCATCTTTTTGTTCTTTGTGAGATACTTTATGGTCATTTCTTTAATCTTATCAAATATCTCCTGATAAAAACAGAGTGAACTGTCTATCCTGACCAGTTTCTCTTCTTTTACGAGGATACTTATAATATCCCCCATCTGTCTGAGGTCTATTCCCAGATCCTTGCATATCTCCTCCATCAGCGGGGGCTGGACACCTCCATTTTTATAAAACCTTAGTATCCTCTCCTTTATATCCTCCTGATCTCTTCCTAATCTGACCTCAAATGATGCGAGCCTGACTGTATTCTTTTCTATAGCAATATCATTCCCCTTTTCAAGTCCTTTCAGAACTGCCTCAACCAGCCTTTGCGGAAGGTCATCTCCCATCTTCTTTCTGATCTCTTCCTTGCTGATACCAAACTTCAGGGGATTCTTCTTGTGAAAATTATTTAATTCAGATAGCACTCCCTTTTTGAGCCGGTCAAAGATATTCTTATGGACATAGTGGCTTTTCCCCTTATCTATAAGGACTATCTCTTTATTCTTCAGGGATTGTTCAATAGCCTCCTCTATCCTGGCAGGAATATCGTCTATCCATGAGAGCAGGCCATTTATATCCTCACCCCTTACTCCCTGTTTGAGGATCTGCAAGGATAGTTTTTCTGTCAATGATCCTTTCTCCAGAATCTCAAGATTCTTAATCACTGCCCCTGCCTTCTTCTTTCGATATTTGAGGGGGTTGTTATCCAGTATGGTACCACCGCCTATTGTCTCTACAGGCGAGTAGAATCTGACAATATATCTATCTCCTGCCAGGGCAAAAACAGGTTCTTCCAGCCTGAATTGTACATAAGTATTATCCCCTGGTTCGAGTTTTTCCCTATCCAGGAGGATAATCCTCCCCATCACTTCCTTTGTCCCTGTATAGAAGCGGATACGTGCGCGATTCTTAAGGGGTTTTGAGGCCTCTTTGAGTAAAAGAAACTGGCCATCTATCATATATGAGGGCCTGATGGCGTCCGGAATGGATACCACATCCCCGCGTGTAATGCTATTCTTTTCTACACCCTGGAGGTTAAGTGCGGTGCGCTGTCCGGCAACTGCTATACTGACATGTTTGTTATGGCACTGAATACCCCTTAGCCTGGTCCTTATACCCTCGCCATTTCTTGCGGATATTCTACCGCAAAAAATTTCTACCTCGTCATTCTGACTTACCTTCCCTGAAAGAAGGGTGCCTGTTAATACTGTTCCAAGCCCCTTCATGGTAAAGACCCTGTCCACAGGGAGGCGGAACAGACCTTCAGAGGACTTCTCCTCTATCTCGCCTGCTATCTTCGCCAGTTCACCAATAAGATCGTTCAGGTTTTCTTTGGTCACAGAAGAGACAGGCACAACAGGACATCCCTCAAGAAATGTCCCCCTGATATATTCCTTTATATCATCTATTACCAGTTCTAACCACTCTTCCTCCACTATATCTGTCTTGGTCACTGCCACAAGCCCCTTCTTTATCTTTAACAGATTACATATCATAAGATGTTCCCTTGTCTGGGGCATTATTCCCTCATTGGCAGCTATGACTAACATCACCATATCAATCCCGCCCACGCCGGCTAACATATTCTTTATCAGTCTCTCATGACCGGGCACATCCACGATCCCGAGCCTGGTCCCATCCGGCAATCCATATGATGCAAAGCCTATATCAATGGTTATACCCCTCTCCTTCTCCTCTTTTAGTCTATCTGCATCTATCCCTGTCAATGCCTTTACAAGAGAGGTCTTGCCGTGATCTATATGTCCTGCTGTACCAAGAATGATATTACGCATAAAAGTGCCTAAAGTGAGCTAAAGTGCCTAAAGTTTATGGAATAATTTTTTAACTTTAGTTCACTTTAGCTCACTTCCAATCCTCCTTACAGCCTCAATGATAATCTCTATATCCTTATCCAGGATAGTACGGGGGTCGAGCAGTATCTCTTCATCCTTTATCCTGACAATGACAGGCGGATTATTCTCCCTTAATCCCTTTTCAAATTCAGTGACTTTTATCTCTTTCGGGATGACAGCAACCACTTTTGTCCTGAGATTGCTTAATGGTAGCGCTCCTCCACCACTCTGGGATACCCCATCCTTTATCCGGATATCTAATACCTCTTCATTAATAATATCCTGCAACCCCTCAACAATCCTCCCTGCCCTTTTCTCTATCTCTTCGAGAGTCTGACATAACATACGGAGGGTAGGGATATTCCTTATAGCCTTTTCTTCATCAAAATATTCCCTCAGGGTAACCTCCAGGCCAGCCAGGGTCATTTTATCTATACGAACAGCCCTGGCAAGAGGGTTTTCTCTGATTCTGTCAAGATAGCTTTTTTTTCCTATAATTATACCCCCCTGAGGCCCTCCCAGGAGTTTATCTCCGCTGAAGGTAACAATGTCCACACCTGATCTCAGAGAGTCCTGAACCGTGGACTCGTCATCAATACCATACCTCTTCAAGTCCACAAAACATCCGCTCCCGAGATCCTGTATCACAGGGATCCCTCTTTCTTTCCCCAGCTCTACCAGGTCATTCAGAGATACCTCCTCTGTAAAACCGAGTATCTTGTAATTGCTGGTATGCACCTTGAGAAGCACGGCAGTATCACTGTTAACAGCATCCCTGTAGTCTTTAAGATGGGTCTTATTTGTTGCTCCGACTTCACGCAGCCTGGCGCCACTTCGTTCCATAACATCAGGTATCCTGAAGGAACCGCCAATTTCAATAAGCTCCCCTCTGGAGACAATCACCTCTTTCCCTAATGCCAGGGTATTCAAGACGAGCATCACTGCTGCAGCATTATTATTTACTACGGTTGCCGCTTCTCCTCCTGTCAGACGGCACAGCACCTCTTCTACATGAGAGTATCTCTTCCCTCTTTTCCCTTCCCATACATCGAATTCCAAGTTTGTATAATTCCCTGCCACATCCTGAACATTCTTAATAGCAGCATCACTCAAGAGTGAACGGCCGAGATTGGTATGAATAATTATACCTGTGGCATTGATGAGGGAATGGAGATTGAGTTTAGAGAGGGTGATCAATTCTGTCTCTACCTCGGAGAGGATATCATCAGGAGAAAGGGCTATTGAACCCTCTTTCAGATCGTTGTTTCTCAGGATGGCCTCTCTCTTTCTCTCCAGTATACTGCGGATAGCATCCAATATCAGGATATGTGGATAGCTTCCATCCCATTTTTGAGTTATAGGATTCTGGAGTAATTCATCAACTGAAGGGATCTTTGATAATAAGGTCTGCTTATCTTTTGTCATTATCATGAAAAGTCAATTAATTATCGCAGAGACACAGAGAGTAATCTTTTAATTTGTATTAGAGAATCAAAATCTTATGTCCTTATTTAACCATGCAAAAAGGGGGAAGTCAAGAGTATTTTTAGCCAGTTTCCCCCTCACCCTAGCCCTCTCCCCCAAGGGGAGAGGGGGCTAATTAAAGAATCCATCCATTAATGGATGGATTCTTTAGTGCTTGACCGAAAACTTGTATTGTCTTGTACAATTGTATACACCATATGCAAAAAAAGATACAACTGCCAAAATTCTTCATTCCATAGTTAACTCATTGTTTATTATTAGTTTTTTTCTTTTCAGGCAGGTATAGTCTCTTAATTATTAGTATATATAATTCTCCTCTTATTCAAATCATTAAATTTAATTACCCTTAGAAATTCAATACATTACAGCATAATCACCGGATAGCGGTATATATATTGCTAAATACCTGACGCATAATGAAAAATCTCTTAAAAATAATTATACTTAGTATCCTGCTCCTTATCTCCTCAGCATCCTATACCTCTGCATTTGATGATTTTGATGATGTTGTAGGGGTTGTAAAAGATGCAGCAGCTATTGGCACAGCCTTTCTAACAGGACTCTTCACTCACGAAATGGGACATTACTTTATCGCAGAATCAATAGGTGTAACAAAAAACGATATATACTTCTTCTCGAAGAGGGATGACAATTTATATTTAGGACTTAACATGGTGGAGGGAATAGATGAAAGATCAAGGCTCTCACATGCTATGGGAGGAGAGCTCTTTGCCAATCTCACATTTGAGGCAGCGCTTCAGAGTTACAGGAAAAAGCCAACCACCTATAATAAGGCCTTACTCTTTTTCAGCGGTACAGATTTTCTTCGTTATGCTGCCTTCTCTTACTATCTCGCAGCAAAGCCTGTTCCTACTGAATACGATCCTATCTATATAAGGAATGCCAGCGGAGTAAGCACAGAGACCATAATGTTTACTGCGCTGACCCAGGTAGGAATAAATGCGTATCGCGTTATATCAGGAAATGATACTCTTGTTCCTTATATCTCATTCCAAAAGGACTTTGTCGGGAATAATACGATCTATATAGGAGATACGATCTACATAGGTTTACATCTCTCTTTTTGATTTCACCTGAAAATCCCCCTCACCCTAACCCTCTCCCCCGGGGGAGAGGGAATTATTTTGTATCTATCTGATAGAAGAACTTATCGCCTTCCCCCTGACTATTTTAACCGCAGAGACGCAGAGAATACTATTTTTTCTCAGCGTCTCTGCGGTGATATCCCGCTTTTAAAAGATATAAAAAGGTGATAGTATTGAAATTGCTATGCCGTTACATATTATTAAAAATAGAAATGGATTTACCATAATCGAGATCCTCCTGGCCCTCTCCATCATGGCTATAGTGGTATCCATTATGTTCTCTCTCTATTATGCCAGCACAGGGATTATAGAGGAGGGTATATCCAAGTCTGATATATATCAGACTGCCAGACTGTCCCTGGACAGGATGTCAAATGAAATAAGCAGCACCTTTTATTCAGAGAATTCAGGGAGTGAAGATATATTCTCAACGCCTGACGAAAAATCTGAACGTATTATCTTCATCGGTGAAGACATACAGGATGGGGAATATTCATTAGACAGGTTGAATTTTATATCAGCCATCTACAGATGGATCAGGAAAGATGCACCCGAGACTGAATTGTGCGAGATAGGTTACTATCTGAGCCAGGAATATAAAGAGGATGGGACAAGGGTACTGCTGAGGAGGGAGGATGCCACGATTGACTATGAACCATTAGAGGGTGGAAATGTATTGGAATTGGCAGAGTCTGTTGTTGGTTTAGACTTTAAATACTATGATGAGAATGGAGAGAACAAGACGGACAGTTGGGATTCGACCGCTACGGATAAAGGGAGAAAGATTCCCAGCGCGGTTAAGATCACTATATCTTTAAAGGACAAAAAGGGAATGGTGAAAGATTTTTCCACCCTTGCTGAGATTGTGATTACTGTTCCTTCTGCTGGAGGGGGGTCTTCTCCTCCCTCTGAAGGAGGGTCTCCTTCTCCCTATCCTTTTCAGTGAGCCATGCAAACCGTTACAATCGATCTATATACAATATCCAGCATTTTATCCAGGTCCTCTTCATAGATGCTCAGGGGAGGCATAAGGACAATTACATTGCCAAGGGGCCTTAAGATCAATCCCCTTTTCCTCGCCTCCGTCATTACCCTGATACCAACCCTATCCCTCCACAAATAGGGTTCTTTTGTCTCCTTCTCCTTGACCAGCTCGATCCCGGCCATAAATCCTAATTGCCTTATATCCCCCACGTGATCCAGGTGCTCAAATCCCTTCAGTCTGTCTGTCAGTATCTTTATTTTTTTATTGAGTCTCTCCAGTGTCCTGTCCTTTTCAAATATCTCAAGGTTGGCTATTGCCGCGGAACATGCCAGAGGATTTCCTGTATATGTATGTCCATGAAAAAGGGTCTTAAAATCAGAATAGTCTCCACAGAATGCATCATATATCTCATCTGTGGTCAGCGTTGCTGCCAGGGGGAGGTAACCTCCTGATATCCCCTTTGATATCGCCATGATGTCCGGCTTCACCCCTTCGTGCTCGCAGGCAAACATCTCCCCTGTCCTCCCGAACCCTGTTGCGACCTCATCAACAATCATAAGGATATTGTACATGGTGCACAACTCCCTTACCCTCCTCAGATATCCGGGCGGGGAGACAATCATCCCTGCCGCACCCTGAACCATCGGCTCTATCACCATTGCAGCTATCTCTTTATGGTGTTCCTTCATGACCCCCTCTAACTGATCAGCACAGGCAAGACCGCAGGAGGGATAGGATTTATCAAGCGCACATCTATAGCAGTAAGGTGATTCCCCCTTATAGGAATTGAAGAGGATTGGTTTATATATCTGATGAAAGAGATCTATCCCGCCAACACTCACCGAACCGATAGTATCTCCATGATACGCATTTTTGAGGGAAATAAATCCGGTTTTTCTTTTGAAAATCCCCCCTAACCCCCCTTTTTCAGATGATCTCTGCTGCCAATACTGGAATGCCATCTTCAACCCTACCTCTACTGCTGTGGAGCCATTATCCGAATAAAAGACCTTATTCAATCCCCCGGGTGTAATACTTACCAGTCTCCCGGCAAGCCTGATGGCAGGGATATTTGACAGGCCAAGCAAGGTGGAATGAGATATCTTTCCGATCTGTCCAATAATAGCCCTGTCAATCTCCTCCCTCTGATGTCCGTGAACCGTCACCCACAGTGACGACACCCCGTCTATATATCTGTTGCCATATATATCCTTGAGGTATGCCCCCTTCCCCTCTTCTATAATCAATGGAGATTCCTTTATCCAGTCCTTCATCTGTGTGAATGGATGCCAGATATATCTCTTGTCATCCTCCTCAAGTCTCTCTCTGATATCCCCCGTTGCCTCCTTGGCAGTATTAAGCAGAATGTCGAGATTGATCTCCTTTTCTATCACGGTCTTAAGGTCTCCCCCTGTATCAAAGGATATATGGGGTAAGGTTCCAAGGATTAATATCTCTGACAGCCTCTTTATCTCTTCCGGCCCGGTCCTCTCTGCCTCTCCTGAACCTTTTTTGTCCGGATTATTAAATACTATTCCGGCTATCTCTATTCCGGCATATTGCGCATGTCTGACTGTCATAAGGGTATGGTTTATGGTTCCCAAACCGGTTCGTGATACTATGATGATAGGGAGATCTAATTCCATGATAAGATCCAGGACAAGATAATCCTCCCTTATAGGGACAAGCAGTCCGCCAATGCCCTCTACAATTACCATATCATGCCTCTTTGTCAATTCCTCAAAGCAGTCCTTTATCTTCCTTATATCTATATCTATCCCTTCTATGCGGCTGGCAATGCCGGGCGCAAGCGGCGCCTTCAGAGAGTATGGATTTATAAGATATGATTCATCCTTAATCCCGGCCGTCTTTGTCAGAAACCAGGCATCCCCTGACAACTCACCATCTTTGCTAATATGCCCGCTCTGGACAGGCTTCATCACACCTGTATTGATGCCCCTTCCCTTCAGGGCAGAGGCCAGGCCTGCGGCAACTACTGTCTTACCTACACCGGTATCTGTCCCTGTTACAAAAAACCCCTTGGTACAATTTTTGATTTTTGATTTTTTCATTATCTTCCTTTTAATCCCCCCTAACCCCCCTTTGCTAAAGGGGGGGATGAATATAGCTGAATAGTTACATTATTTTTTGGAATTGGTATTACTACCACTTTTCATTGCACCCGGCATGAGTGTTTCCTTTGACAAAGAATACCTCATATGTAGCCGGGATACCATTTTCTGTCTTATACCTATCTTCATATATCTTAATCATCTGATCCATAATCATGCGCCTTTTGATCCCCCTCTTTCTATCATAAACCGAGGCATTCTGTGCACCTATAGATTTCAAGGTACGAAGGAGTGTCGCAACATCCCGGTACAAGCGTCTTTCACTCTTTGATGAGACAATTATATCACCAAAGCCGATCTCCTTCAGCATACATTCTACGTCATGAATTTCTGCAAAATCATGCAGATGTTTTGCTCCATTATCATCCCCGGCCTTCTCCAGGGACGAAAGATAGGAATCCCTGAGCTCTTTGAGGGTTCCCTGTCCAAGCATAGCAAAGAAAAAATCTCCTCCTCTCCTGAGAACCCTCCTTACCTCAAAAAAGGCAGATCTTAGATCAGACATCCATTGATAGGTAAGACTCGATACAACGAGATCAAAGTAATCAGATTTATATGGGAGGAATTCGGCATCGGCTGTCAGGATGCGGAGATTAGAGCTGTTGGAGGCATTAGCGCTTCCTTTTATAATGTATTTTTCGAGTTTCCTCAGGGCATAGACAGACATACCATGTGCTATGTCACAGGCGTGGATATCTGAAGAGGGATATCTCTCTGCCAGATAAAGGGCCACATTACCTGTACCTGTCCCGATATCGAGGATCCTCTCCGGCATATCTACACTATGAGATACCAGAGAAGACAGGGACTCAGCCACCTCTCTCTGAAGTGTACCATACCTGTCATAGGTCGCAGCAGATTTTGAAAAGGCTCTTTTAACCTTTGACTTATCTATCACCTTTCCTTTGAAAATAGTCTCTAACCCTAATCGTTTAGGAGTGAAAGTGAAAAAAATATATCTCAAATAAAGTAAGGTATGCAACCCAAAATTTAGTTTAACCTAACTTGAACGATTTTGGTCTGTAAATATGAGTGAAGCCTTGAATATCAAAAGTTTCGAAAACAATAGCCAGTCACCCAATCGAGACGCCTGTCCTACTGATAAGGGTTGATAATTCAGCCAATAGTAGGTCGGGCGTCTCGCCCGACATGAAAGAATCGCTCAATTTAGGTTTAAGATATCTCTGCAGACCAGCAATTATGTTACTACATTAAACAACCAATGTCACGAAATTAAGTTTTGCAAATTTCAGAGTGCTTTAAATTTAACCGAGTAACTGAAACCTTTTGGATCAAAATAATCAAGAGGCTTTCCATCCACCTCTGCATAAGGATACATGAAATAATTTAATGGCTCTCCATCCTGTGATGGCTGAAAAGTGATACCCCTTCCTCCTCTCTCAAGGACTATCCTGTACTCATCAACAGCGCCAAAATAGTATTCTCTAAACTCTTTTGCCTGTTTCAGGTTAAGTTTTTTAATCAGCATTACCTTCCTGACATCTGCAGGATCAACCTGCACCCAACCGGTACCGGGCAGATAAAACTCTGCCCAGCAATGGAAGCCGCCTGTCATATCCTGCTCGG
>QIDP01000063.1 GCA_003229375.1 Nitrospirota bacterium | reverse complement strand
GATTAAGCTACTATCGATTATAGAGAGTGTGACTTGCATCTTGACCTTTTCTGTCTTTTCCTCTTCATCTATGATCTCTTTTTCTTCTAAGGAGGTTACCTTTACAACATTATATTTGTTAATAAAAATAATAGAATTATCCTCGACCTCTATAGGGAAAAAGCTCTCACCGGAGTTAAACATATCTTTTGACAATTCTCTACCCTGATGAAGTGGTGAAAATTTACTCAAAAAGATATTACCATTGATTATACTCCTATCACTCATATGGAGTGTAACAGGTATTTTGATTTTTTCTATTGCAAAGCTACTCATCTATTCATATTCATCCAGAAATTATATATAAACGCCTATCGCTTCTCTTTAATAAAACTCTACTAAATCTCCTTATCACTGTCAAGCAGAAACAACAAGATAAATCTTGACGTACGTAAGACGATGATGTATTTATATATAATGTATGTTACCTTATTAAAATAAACTGTTAAGAAAGGAGGTGTTCTAAATGGTAGAGAATATAGAGTGGTTAGGACACGCAACATTCAGGATAACAGGTGAGAAGAAGATATATATTGATCCGTGGAAGATCAAGGAAAAGGATGAGGCCGATATTATCATTGTCAGTCATTCACACTATGATCACCTTTCTGTACCTGATGTGGAAAAGATTCAGGGTGACAAGAGTGTAATTATTACAACGCCGGATAGCGCATCCGGGCTTTCAGGGGATACAAGGACGCTTACACCCGGGGAAAAGGTAGATGTTGATGGGGTAATAATCGAGGCGGTCTGTTCCTATAATGTTGACAAGGATTTTCACCCAAAATCCAACAATTGGCTCGGTTTTATAATCAATGTCAATAAGAAGAGAATATACTATGCTGGTGATACAGATTACATACCTGAGATGATGGATTTAGGAGATATTGATATTGCCCTGCTCCCTGTTGGAGGAACATATACGATGACAAGTGAGGAGGCAGCCAAGGCAGCAAATGCATTTAAGCCCGGGTTAGCAATCCCGTATCACTGGGGAGACATTGTTGGTTCAAGAGAGGATGCAGAGAGGTTTAAAGAATTGTTTGAAGGAGAGACAGAGATACTATAGAGATATGGATTACAAAGATACATTAAATTTACCAAAAACCGATTTTCCTATGAAGGCGAAGCTTCCTTCAAAGGAGCCTGAATTATTGAAAAGATGGGAAAAAGAGGATATATATCGGAGGATCAGGGAGAGGTTTGCCGATTGTCCGAAATATATCCTCCATGACGGCCCCCCTTATGCCAACGGACACATCCATATGGGAACTGCCCTGAACAAGATACTCAAGGATATTGTGGTCAAGATCAAGACAATGGAGGGCTATAATGCCATCTATGTCCCTGGGTGGGATTGTCATGGACTCCCTATAGAGCATAATGTTGACAAGGAGCTTGGTCCCCAAAAGAGCAAGATGAGTAAACTGGAGATAAGGGGATTATGCAGAGAGTATGCTGAGAAGTTTGTAAAGATACAGAAAGATGAGTTTAAGAGATTGGGGGTATTCGGGGATTGGGATAGACCCTATCTTACCATGGATTTTTCCTATGAGGCTGCCATTGTGCGGGAACTGGGGAAATTCTTCGAGAATGGTAGTGTATACAGAGGATTAAAGCCTGTCCGCTGGTGCCCCCGGTGCAAAACAGCACTGGCCGAGGCCGAGGTCGAGTACGAAGATCACGAGTCCCCTTCTATATATGTAAGGTTTCCATTGGAATCAGATATCAGCGAGAAGTTTCCTTCCTTGAAAGGGAATATCTTTGTGGTCATCTGGACAACTACACCGTGGACACTTCCAGCCAATCTGGCTATATGCCTCCATCCGGATTTTAGCTACGCTGCTGTAAAGGTTAATGGTGAAATACTGATAGTAGCAGAGGAGTTGATGTCTGATTTTTTAAATAGATGCGCTTTCAAGGAATATACAGTTATAGAGACCTTTAGAGGCAAAGAGCTTGAGGGTCTTAAATGTCGACATCCTCTTATGACAGATAAGAGGTCTGAGTTGATCCTTGGGGAACATGTTACCCTGGAACAGGGGACAGGTTGTGTTCATACTGCGCCGGGACATGGTGAGGAAGACTATGAGATTGGCATAAAATATGGTCTTGATATTTATAACCCGGTTGATGAATCAGGGAAGTTTCTACCTGAAGTAGAACACTTTGCCGGGATGAATGTATTTAAGGCAAATAATGCTATTAATGCAAAATTAAAGGATGACGGGTATCTGATAAGAGAAGAGAGCATAACTCATTCTTATCCAAATTGTTGGAGGTGTAAGAATCCGATCATATTAAGGGCAACCTCTCAGTGGTTTATATCCATGGAAAAGAATGATCTAAGGGAAAAGGCCCTGAGGGAACTAAGGAAGGTTGCATGGGTACCTGCATGGGGGGAGGAGCGTATATACGGAATGATAGAAAACAGACCGGATTGGTGTATCTCCCGTCAAAGGGTATGGGGTGTTCCTATTACAGCATTTTACTGCCGATCATGCGGGGAAGTCTTATCATCAAAAGGTATTACAGAACATATAGCCGATATGGTAGAAAGGCATGGATCAGATATATGGTTTGAGAAGGAATCAGGTGATATACTTCCTCCTGGTACACAGTGCAGCAAGTGCAATGGGACCGACTTTGATAAAGAGAATGACATACTTGATGTATGGTTTGACTCGGGTGTAAGTCATGCTGCTGTCCTTGAGAAGAATAAGGATATGGCATGGCCTGCTGATATGTATTTAGAGGGAAGCGACCAACACAGGGGCTGGTTTAACAGCTCCCTCCTTATATCGGTTGGCACACGAGAAAAGGCGCCATATAAAACTGTATTGACCCATGGATATGTAGTTGATGGCCGCGGGAAAAAGATGTCCAAGTCCATGGGGAATGTCATTGCCCCGCAGGAAATAATAGATACGTATGGTGCAGAGTTGTTGAGGCTATGGGTCTCTTCCGAGAATTATAGAGAGGATATACGGATATCAAAAGAGATATTAAGGCACCTTACAGAGGCATATAAAAAGATCAGAAATACCTTAAGGTTCATACTGGGCAACTTATACGATTATAATCCTGAAATCGATAAGCTCGAATATAATGATCTTTTCGAGATAGACAGGTTAATACTCCACAGGTTACAAGGTCTAATAGGACGAATAAGAGAGGCTTACAATAAACATGAATATCATCTGGTCTTTCATAATCTGAACAACTTCTGCGCTGTGGATCTGAGTTCCTTCTATTTGGATATACTTAAAGATAGACTATATATTATGGGACATGGATCAAAGGAACGCCAGGCTGCGCAGACCGCAATACATGAGATATTAATGGCAATAGTAAGGTTGATGGCACCTATCCTCTCCTTTACCGCCGAGGAGATATGGGGTTATCTTCCTGAAGCAGACACATCAGAGTTTAGTGTACATCTTAGTCGATTTCCTTCTGTGAATGAGGACTATATAGATAAAGGACTGAAGGAGAGATGGGATAAGATCATCTCGGTAAGAGGAGAGGTATCAAAGGCACTTGAGATTGCCAGAGCAGATAAGATGATCGGGCATTCTCTGGATGCAAGGGTAGATATATATTCGCCGAATAGTATCGGAGAGCTACTAAGGGATTACAGAGATCAATTGAGCACCATCTTCATTGTCTCTGCAGCGGTTCTTAACGATGCAGATATCAATGAGACCTCCGGGAAGGTCTTTAAGAGTAATCAGATTGAGGGTCTTAAGATATTAATATCACGTGCTGCTGGAAAAAAATGTGAGAGGTGCTGGATATACAGTGAAACAGTGGGAGATAATAGCGATCATCCCACGATATGTAAGAGGTGTGCTTCTGTATTAAAAGTTTAGCTATCAAAAGATATAGCTAAACTTTAATGCAAAATGAGAAATTTAAATTAAATGGTGGGTTATTGGACACAAGATATCAAAGATTATCTATCATTAGTATTATCATAATCCTGTTAGATCAATCTACCAAGTTATACATAGCAGGCACTTTACCTATCCATCAATCAATAGAGGTTATTAGAGGATATTTTAGTATAACCCATATCAGGAATCCTGGAGCAGCATTTGGTATCTTCTCCAGAATTGAGAGTCCCTTTATAACTATATTTTTCATAATTGTCTCTTTAATTGCTATCTCTGCAATCCTCTTTTTCTTCAGAAGAGTCGAAAAAGATAATTCTATTGTACAGACTTCCCTATCCCTTATCCTGGGTGGGGCAACAGGAAATTTCATAGACAGGCTATGGCATGGTGAGGTTATAGATTTTCTCGATTTTTATTGGTATCAATATCACTGGCCTGCATTTAATATTGCCGATGCCTCTATCACTATTGGTGCAGGGATATTGATCTGGGATATGGTTAGAGTTCGTCCAAAAATAAGTTAGCAGTTTTAGCGCTTAGATTTCGGGTAAACTCTAATATCTAATATCAAAATATACATTTTAAAGGTAAATTATAGACAAACATATCTCTAAAATCAACTTTCATGTGGCTTTATTCGAAGTATAGAAAAAAACATATTTACTTTTTAATTGTTTGTTTTGATATTTGATATTTTATAGCGTTATATGAGTACAAGAAAGGAAAGTAGCAGTTGCACCCAATTCTTTTCAGCATAGGAAATCTTAATATATATACCTATGGGGTATTCATTGCCTCGGCATTCTTTTTAGGTATAGGATTGGCAGTTAAGGAGGCTAAAAAAGAAGGGATAGATCCACAGAAGATACTTGACCTTAGCTTTTATATCCTTATTGCAGCTATCCTGGGATCAAGGATATTCTATGTTATTATTAATATCAGATACTTTATGGAAAATCCCCTTGAGATAATAAAGATATGGTCAGGTGGATTGGTCTTCTATGGCGGTTTTATTTTTGGGATAGTTGTGGTCATATATTTTTTTAAAAAGAATAATATGCCGCTCTGGAAAACCGCTGATATCCTTGCCCCTTCTATCCCTATCGGCCAGATGGTTGGAAGGCTGGGGTGTTTCTTTGCAGGGTGCTGTTATGGCAGACCCACCAACCTTCCATGGGGGATAACCTTTTCTAATCCAACCTCCCTTGCTAAGCTATATGTGCCCCTCCATCCCACTCAACTCTATTCATCCCTGAGTGGACTTATGATTTTTTTTATACTTATAATTATGCGAAGGCATAAGAAATTTAATGGGCAGTTGATATGGACATATGTCCTTCTATATTCTGTGGGACGGTTCATCATAGAGTTTTTCCGTAGTGATGAAAGGGGATTTCTCATGGATATACTTTCTACTTCGCAAGTTATAAGTATAATACTATTTATAACAGCTATTACAATGCTGATTAAGTTAGGAAAAAGGGGAAAGGGGGAAATATAAGAACTTATTGGAATGATGAAATATCCAGATATTTAATATCAAATATCAAAATATACATTCTAAAAGTAAATTGATATGCAAACATACTTTATAATCAACTCTAAATATCTGCAATAGATAATGAAGACTTTTCCTTTATTTACACTTTATGTGGCTAAATAGCTACGATATTTGATATTAGGTATTTGATATTTGATATTTTAAGGAAAATACCCTGGAAAACATAAAACGATACATTGTATCATCTGTCGATTCTTATAAGCGCTTAGACATCTATCTTGCAAGAAAAGGGATCGGTATATCCAGATCCCGGATACAGCAACTCATTGCTGAGGGCAGCATAACTGTAAACAGAAGTATTGTCAAAGCGAACCATGGACTGAAAGGTGGGGATAGGATATTGTTAACAATACCTCACCCTAAGCCCTCACCAATAGAACCAGAAAATATACTACTTGATATAGTCTATGAGGATGATTCAGTGATAGTTGTAAACAAACAGGCCGGGATGGTGGTCCACCCTGCTGCTGGAAATTATTCAGGAACAATGGTGAACGCCCTCCTCTATCACTGTAAGAATCTGTCAGGGATTGGTGGGGTGGAAAGACCCGGTATCGTACACAGGCTTGATAAGGATACCTCCGGCCTTCTCATGGTGGCAAAGGATGATCTTAGCCATCAAGGCCTGTCGAAACAGCTTAAGGAGAGGACGATTGTGAGGAGATATACTGCTATTGTAAGGGGAATTTTGAAGAGGGAAGATGGAAAAATAGAGACCGATATCGGAAGACACATGGTCGACCGTAAAAGGATGTCTGTTACTACCAAAAAGGGGAGAAGAGCGGTTACTGAATTTCGGGTAATAGAGAAATTTAAGGATCATACCCTACTCAATCTGAAACTAAAAACAGGACGTACCCATCAGATTAGGGTACACCTCTCCCATATCGGACATCCTGTTTTGGGTGACAAGGTCTATGGTGGGAATAAGAAGTATGGTAAACTCATTATCCCGGTAAATCGTCAGGTCTTACATGCCCATCTACTAGGCTTTGTCCATCCGAAAACAGGGATATATATGGAATTTGAGGCCCCCCTTCCTGCGGATATAGAAAGTATATTGGAGGTCTTGAGGAGTAATAATTAAAGCCACAGAGTTCACAGAGTTTAGTTTTGAATTTAAACTCTGTGAACTCTGTGGCAAATTAATAATCATGAATATTAAATCAAACCGAAACCGAAAAATTTTTCTTATAGTAATTGCCATTTTGGGGCTTATAATTCTTAACTACCTGGCCTCAGAACCTCCAAGGAAAAGGATATCCAGGGGCATAAAGGAAGAACAGGCAAATTTAAAGCAGGAGGAGATCGCCGGTCTTCGTAAAACCAGTCAAACCTTTGCTGTTATAGCCAGGACAGTTAAACCCGCTGTTGTTCATATAAGTACCCAGCAGACATTTGTTACCCGGAGGCGGAATTTTAGCCCTCTGGAAGAATTCTTTTTTGGAACACCGAGGCGAAGAGAGTTTGTACAGCAGAGTTTAGGCTCAGGAGTTATTGTAAGCCAGCAAGGCTATGTGCTCACCAATAACCATGTGATAGCCAATGCTGACAAGATCAAGGTCACCCTTGCTGATAAGAGTGAATTTACCGCCAGGGTAGTCGGTGTTGATCCTAAAACAGATGTGGCAGTTATCAAGATAGATGGCAGCAATCTTCCGGTAGCTAAACTAGGAGATTCAGATAAACTTGAGGTAGGAGATTGGGCTATTGCGATAGGTACACCATTTGGGCTATCACAAACTGTAACTGTAGGTATTATCAGCGCCAAAGGACGTGCCAATGTTGGAATTGCTGCCTATGAAGATTTTTTACAAACTGATGCTGCCATAAACCCGGGCAACAGTGGTGGTCCATTAATTAACCTGGATGGAGCTGTTATTGGTATTAATACAGCTATCTTTTCCCGAAGCGGTGGCTATCAGGGAATAGGTTTTGCCATTCCTATCAATATGGCAAAAGAAGTGATGTATAAGTTGATTGATAAGGGTGAAGTAATACGGGGCTGGCTAGGGGTGGTTATTCAACCGGTAACCCGGGAAATTGCCGAGCATTTTAAGCTGGACAGGATTCAAGGGGTACTTATTGCCGAGATAATGGAAAGAGGACCGGCCTATAGGGGGGGTATGAGACAGGGAGATATCATACTGAAGTACGATGGCAAAGAGGTCAATGATGTTAATCAACTCCGTAACCTTGTTGCCAGGACACCGGTAGGGAAAAAGGCGAAGGTCGTAATTTTTCGTTTTGGAAGTAATCTAGAGTTTGAGGTAGAGGTAGGAGAGCAACCTATGTCGTAAAAGGTTCAAGGTTCAAGGCTTAAGGTTGGAGGCTTAAGAGTAAAAGAATAAAGTGTAAAAAGTAAAATAAATTATAAATAATATCTCTTTCGCCTTATTCTTTCAGCCTCCACCCTTATGCCTTGCGCCTTATGCCTTGAGCCCTTGGATCAAATTTTTCGTTAGAGGGTGATATATTTTGTTTGAAGATCGTTCAGAGAAGGTTCGTGAGAGGATGTTGGCTCTTCAACTTGATGCCTTTCTGACTCTTAATTATGAAAATATTCGATATTTAACCGGTTTCAGTGGTTCAGCCTCTGCTATTCTTATAACTAAAAATGAGTCATTCTTTCTGACAGACTTCAGGTATCGTACCCACGCAGAAGCAGAGGTAAAGGGATTTGAGATAAAGGAGTATAAAAGACAGAAAAAGGGTATTATAGATCATATAAACTATCTAAGTCTTAATAGGGTTGGATTTGAGGCCCCGCATATCAGTTATTCCTTTTTTGATGACCTGAAAAATGGATTAAATGTTACAGAACTCATACCATGTGTTAACATAATAGAGAATATAAGGATGATAAAGGATGCCTCTGAGATAGAGTATATAAAAAAGGCGGTTCAGATTATTGAGAAGGTCTTCTTAAAGATATGTGATATAATTAAGGGAGGATTTAAGGAACAGGATATCGCTGTTGAGATAGGGTATCAACTCAGGAAGGCAGGATCAGAGGGAGAGCCTTTTGATGTGATTGTTGCTTCAGGAGAGAGGTCAGCTCTTCCCCATGGTGTAGCTGGAGACAAGGTTATTTCAGATGGTGATTTAATAATCCTTGACTTTGGGGCTAAATATATGGGATATAATTCTGATATGACCCGTACTTTTGTAGTCGGTGAGTCGTACAGCAGACAGGAGGATATATATAGACTTGTAACTCTTGCTCAGACCAGGGCAATAGAGTCGATCAGACCAGGGATATTAGCTAAAGAGATTGATGCCATAGCCAGGGATATTATTTCAGAGGCGGGGTATGGTGAGAACTTTGGTCATGGGACAGGTCATGGAGTTGGGCTTGCTATCCATGAATCTCCTAAGATTGCGTGGGAAGAGGATATTATTATTGAAGAGGGTATGGTCTTTACTGTTGAACCCGGTATATATATACCGGGGTGGGGCGGTGTGAGGATAGAGGATATGATAATAGTTACTTCTGATGGTTGTGAGGTATTAACATCGGCTATAAGTAAGGATTTATATCTTATATAAGGAATATACAGATGGATTTAAAAGAACTTAAGAAACTGGTAAATTTCTTTGAGAAGAATAAAATACTATCAGAGCTAGAGATCGAGGAGTCAGGTGTAAGGGTTAGACTAAAAAAGAATGGGGGGGGGGTGCCAATCCCTTCTGCAAGAGAAGAGGTCATTGCTTCAACAGAAAAACCTTCTAAGAAGGGTGCGCAAGATAAAAATCTGATGACAATTGAATCCCCTATGGTGGGTACATTTTACGGTGCCCCTTCTCCTGGAACAGATCCTTATGTGAAAGAAGGTGATGTGGTTAAAAAGGGACAGACACTCTGCATTATTGAGGCTATGAAACTGATGAATGAGATTGAAGCAGAGTTAAATGGTAGAATCGTATCCATTCTGGTTGAGGATGGTAGCGCGGTGGAGTATGGAGAGCCACTTTTTTACGTTGAGCCGCTCTGATAAAGGCACAAGGCTCGGGGCGTAGGGTTTAGGCCTTTGCCTTGCGCCCCTAAATCGAGCTTATATATTAGGAGAAGAGATGTTTGAAAAGATTCTTATTGCCAATCGTGGAGAGATCGCCCTAAGGATAATACGGGCCTGCAAGGAACTAGGGATCAAGACTGTTGCAGTGCATTCTAAATGTGATGCCGATTCTTTACATGTCAGATTTGCTGATGAAGCAGTATGTATTGGTCCGGCTGATAGTTCGAGGACATACCTGAATATCCCCAGTATCATCAGTGCAGCAGAGATTACTGGTTCAGATGCCATACATCCCGGATACGGTTTTCTGGCAGAGAATCCTGATTTTGCTGATATCTGCAATAAATGTGATATTAAATTTATTGGGCCATCAGCAGAGAATATCAGATTATTGGGAGATAAGGCCAGGGCACGGGATATATTGAGACGGGCAGGTATTCCTGTGCTGCCCGGAAGTATTGAGAAGATATGCACACCTGAGGAGGCAAGGGAGATTGCCGATGAGATAGGCTATCCTATAATGATCAAATCCTCTGCTGGTGGTGGAGGCAGAGGCCTTAAGATTGTAAGGAAAGAAGAAGACTTAGAAGTTTCATTTACAATGGTTCAGTTGGAAGCCGGTGCTGCCTTTGGTAATTCCCAGCTATATATTGAAAAGTATGTTGAGAGGCCAAAACATATAGAGTTTCAGATATTGTGTGATGATTGGGGTAATATGGTTCAACTCGGAGAAAGGGATTGTTCTATTCAGAGGAAGTATCAGAAGTTATTAGAAGAATCCCCTGCTGTTATCATGAGCCCCAAATTGCGTAAGGAAATCGGGGATACAGCAATCAGGATTGCTAAAGAGGTAGGCTATAACAGTGTTGGGACAGTGGAGTTCCTTTTAAGCGGACATGATAATTACTATTTTATGGAGGTCAATACAAGGATACAGGTAGAGCACCCTGTCACAGAAATGGTAACCGGGATAGACCTGATAAAGGAGCAGATCAGGATAGCTGCTGGAAAAAAATTAGGATTAATTCAAAAGAATATAAAATTTTCGGGGCACAGTATTGAGTGCAGGATAAATGCTGAGGATCCGGATAAATTTATCCCTTCTCCGGGAAGGATAACCGCCCTTAATCTTCCGAGCGGACCCGGGATAAGGGTTGATACTGCTATCTACTGTGATTATTCTGTCCTTCCATATTATGATTCCTTGATAGCAAAACTAATTGTCCATGGTAAAGACAGGAGTGAGGCCTTGATGAAGATGAACTGGGCACTGGAGGAATTTCATATTGAAGGGGTGAAGACCACCATCCCCTTTCACAAAAAGGTATTAAAGGATAACGATTTTATCAGGGGCGATTTTTACACAGATTTTTTGGATAGGTATAATAATAAGTAGTGCCTAAAGTGAGCTAAAGTGAACTAAAGTTAAAAGTAAATCCTTTTAACTCCTAAACCCATTTTTTCTTGACTTAGGGACGGGTCAGAAATAACTTGACATTTATCTATTAATTGGTTTAAAATTCTAAACTACTAAACTATATAATTATATATTTAAATGCCTTCCTTTTTGTTTTGTAATTAAGGTTTACATAAACCTTTTTGACATAAGCGACAATACTTAAATTAAATTAGGACGCAGATTTTCGCTGATATTCGCAGATAATATTTATTGTAACAGTTCACAGTTATCATTTCCTTTTACTTTCTGTTTTCATCAACTGTTAACTGTAAACCGTGAACTGTGAACGGATACATAATTAGTTAATGTGTGGATGGGTTATCCTCATCTACCCATAAACTCATTAACCCTTTAACTCATAAGGAGGGCATTGTGATGAGAGAGATTAGATTGTTTGCAGGGGTATTAGTGGTGTTGGGTTTGATGTTGGGGGTACAGGTCTCTTCGGCTCTGGCAGAGGCACCTGTAATTGATTCCATTACACCAGACTATGGTTCGACTTTATCACCAACCAATGTAACCATAACAGGCTCGAATTTTGAGCAAGGTGCAAAGGTCTCTCTCTTTCCTGGCGGGTCGTATATCAAGGGCTCCAGTGACACACCAGTTCGGGCCTATGATGTTTATGTCTCAGGCAGCTATGCATATGTAACAAATAGGGATTCAGGTTTACAGGTAATAGATATCAGCACCCCCTCCAGTCCTGCAATAATAGGCTCTGTTGATACACCAGGTTATACCGGTGATGTCTATGTCTCAGGCGATTATGCCTATGTAGCGGATGGGGTTTTAGGTTTACAGGTAATAGATATCAGCACTCCCGCCAGCCCTGTAATTATAGGCTCTATTGACACACCAGGTAAGGCCTATGGTGTATATGTCTCAGGTAGCTATGCATATGTGGCAGACTGGGACTGGGATTCAGGTTTACAGGTAATAGATATCAGCACTCCCGCCAGCCCTGCTATCATAGGCTCTGTTGACACAGCAGGTCATGCCTCTGATGTCTATGTCTCAGGCAACTATGCATATGTGGCTGATTGTTATGGTGGTTTACAGGTAATAGATATCAGCACCCCTTCCAGCCCTGTAATTATAGGCTCTCTTGACACAGGTTATGCCGAAGGTGTCTATGTCTCAGGCAGCTATGCATATGTAACAGGTTTTAGTTCAGGTTTACAGGTGATAGATATCAGTACCCCTTCCAGTCCTGCAATAATAGGCTCTGTTGACACACCAGGAGCTTCTGTCGAGGGTGTCTATGTCTCAGGCGATTATGCCTATGTAGCAGATAAGAATTCAGGTTTACAGGTGATAGATATCAGCATCCCCTCCAGCCCTGTAATTATAGGCTCTGTTGATACACCAGGTTACGCCTGGGGCGTCTATATCTCAGGCAACTATGCATATGTGGCTGATGGGGGTTCAGGTTTACAAATAATAAATATCAGCATCCCCTCCAGTTTTGCAATTA
>QIDP01000095.1 GCA_003229375.1 Nitrospirota bacterium | reverse complement strand
GTAGAGGTAGGGTCTTCCCTTTTTTTTCTTGATATGGAAATGAGCCATGTTGATAGTATACATAGTAGGGTCTTACATGTCAAGCATAAAAATACAGCAGATCGCTATATTTCTGATGGTTTACGGACTTTTTATGCTAATATATAGGGGTCTTACAGTTCTGAAGACAAAAAATCCAATGTTTCTGCGGGGTTACAGGCAGCAGGAGACTTTATCTCTTAAACTCCTGTGAAAGAATCGATCAATTTAGGTTATACTAAAACTTAATATAAAATAGATTTCTTGAATTGCAATAGAGAAAGAGATAGATAATTTTCTTATACCCTGGATTTGTGTTGAAAAAATATTGATATCTATAATAGATTCAATATGTTATTAGCTTTAAAAGTTATCTGTTATTTCTGCAAGAAAAAAGGTAACTTCTCAATGAGTTGAGGTATTCCGCTTCCTTCCCCCTTTATCAAAAGGAGGGGAATTTTATAATATTTACCTCAACTTTTTGAGAAGTTACGAAAAAAGCCAACAACCTCATAACAACCAATAGGATACAATATCAACCTTGATGGACAACAATTTGACCTGCTCAGGTACTATAGCCAGGCTGCATAGGATACAAAAAGTAGGATGAAAAACGGTGCTGCTGTTTGGGAAATAGATGAAATGAGTCTCTGTGGGTGGGTGGCATGGACAAACTTGTTTGTCCGTGGGGGATTTTCATTAGTATTTAGCTATTCACTAAAAGATGAGATGCGAAAATAGAAAGTTATTTTTGAGCGAGCCCTAAACCAGATTGACTATCTCTCCTGCCATATCATCCAGCGGTACAACCTTATCCGCGAGTCCTGCCTCTGCAACCGCCCTTGGCATTCCATAAACAACACATGTCTCTTCACTCTGTGCAATGGTTCTTCCACCATTATTCTTTATTGCCCTCATTCCATTTTCGCCGTCATTTCCCAGACCTGTAAGTATTATCCCCAGTGTCTTGCCGGGAAAATTTGCTACAACCGAAAGCATGAGCACATCAACAGAAGGCCTGTGTATGAACTCTCCTTTGCCTTCAGAAATGCTTATTAAGGGTTCTGTTATACTTTTACGAATCACACTCATATGTCCCCTGCCAGGCGCTATAAATACCACTCCTTTTTTAACAAGCTCGCCCTCTTCTGCCTCCTTAACCTCAATAGCGCTCAATTGGTTTAATCTTTCTGCAAACGGACCTGTGAAACTTGGCGGCATATGCTGGGCAATGAGTACCGGGACTGAAAAATCTTTTGGAAGCCTGCAAATCAAATCCTGGAGCGCCTTAGGTCCACCTGTGGATGTGCCTATTACAACAACACCTATCCTCCTCTCAGCAGCATATTGGGTTGCCTTTGGCATCTCAAGTGGTTTAACAAACGACCTCTTTTTTGGAATAAACCTTCTTCTGCCGATGTGTTTTATCTTTTCTATCAAGACATCTTTAATCCTGACTATGTCTGTAGAAAGCTCTGACAGGTTCTTTGGTATGAAGTCAACTGCCCCGATATCAAGCGCATCAAGTGTCTCCTTTGCACCTTCGGTAGTTAAAGAGCTAACCATCAGCACAGAAACAGGGTTTTTTGCCATTATCTGTCTCAATGCCTCAATACCATTCATCCTTGGCATGTCCACATCCATTGTTACAATATCAGGCTTAAGAAAAGTCACTTTCTCTATGGCCTCAAGACCATCCCTTGCAGTGCCGATCACCTTAATTTCCGGGTCTGATGAGATCATATTGGAAAGCACATTTCTCATAAAGGCTGAGTCATCGACAATCAAGACCTTGACCATTTACTCCTCATTTCACCAAGATGTGGTGACTTGTACTTGTTTATAAATGCCTAAAGTGCCTAAAGTGAGCTAAAGTGAGCTAAAGTTATTGAAAAATTCTTTGTTATCTATAACTTTAGATCACTTTAGGCACTTTAGATCACTTTAGGCACTACTATTAATTAATCAATCTGCGTTTTTCCATCAACAGAAATGACCTTTACAGAATCATCTGCATCCTTGCCGTCAATATATCCTACAGCGTTTTTATTGTATTTGACAAAATCCCTTACAGCGCTGGAAGAACTTAGCACCTTTGGGGGCTGGCCTTTACCGGAAAGTGCCCGCTTTAAGTAAAACTTCTCCATTGCGGCAGACCCCTTCTTCAGGATGACCTCCGAGAAAGTCTTCCTTAGGGGATCTTCCCTGTTCAGATTAACCGGCTCAATCTTCTTCCCTGTGCCCCAGGTAGTCTTTTTAAGCCTATAGATATTTGCCAGATCATGACTGCTTAGACTTGATGCAGGGTTCTGGGGATTTACGATAACTACTACCCCTGCAAATGAGATACCTGCCACCCCCATTACTAACAGGAGGGCAATACTCAATAAATATAATCTTCTAAGTTTCATCCTTATCCCTCCTTAAAATATGAATATTGCAGACGCCCGGAACATATGAACCTTATCAGTATCATCAGGTAATCCGGATGTACCAGAAAATACATGGTAGTGATATTCACTCTTTAATATAATATTCTCTGTGAAATTATAGCCTGTACCTGCTCCCCATCTATTCATCCCCCTTTTATATACCAAATCTCCTTTATCCTCCCAATAGTCATAGGCAATAAAGGGAGAAAACTTATCTATGTAGTAGGTCAATCTCGCATAATAAGAATACCTTGAGTCTCGCTGCTTATCATACTCATCGAGGATATATTCAGACTGAAGATTGAGGTTATCAAGGAATGTCAGATCCAGGTCAGCACCAAAGGTGTTATTTCTACCGTCAGTATCCGGGTTATCATTAACAGTACAGTAAGATACACCCACCTTTATATCATCAAATAAGGTTAATTTGAGCCTTCCCCCGATTAACTTATCCTTGTTGTTATCTAAACCACTGATTTCCCTCTCTCCGTTTCCAATATGTAAGCTATAGTAAAGCTCTGCCTTCTCACGCATATAGTCCCCTGAAACCATCAAATTACTGGTCGGATGAATAAAAGCCCCTCCTGTATACATCCTGGGAAGTTGATACATCTGGGGCAGGACAACCGTGGCAAAAAGAGGGGTGATATACTTAACCTCGTTGTAGATACCAAAGGGCATAAGAAAATGACCTGCTGTTACCTTAAATAAATCATTAACAGTATATTGGCCATAGGCCTCTAACATACTAAACTCCCCTTTTTTACCCCCTGTTATCTCGCCCGTCATTGTATCCTGCTCATATTCTCTCTCTGTGGTATAGGCATAGATAGATTCAAGGTTCACGTGTGCCCTGAATTTACCTCTTTCTGCATCAAACAGCAGATTCATATGGTGCTGATCAAGAGAGGATTCGTCATCCATGCGCATAATCATCGTACCTGCCGGATTTGTCATAGGCATTTCACTCATATAGGTATATTCTAAATCCAGGTATCCATTTATCCCGAATTTAATATCACCCGCATCAAAACTTACTGCATGGGCATTTGATGTAATCCCTAAAAGGATTACCAATAAAAAGACAAAAAATATTTTTTTCATCCTTCCTGTTCCTCCTTCATTTTTAATTAACACGATTTACCTCGGAAAATCCCCCCACGGACAAACAAGTTTGTCCATGCCACCCATAAATTAGCTTATGGCTTATGGCTTATGGCTTATGGCTATTAGCTTTCACCCTTCACCCTTCACCCTACACCCTACACCCTACACCTTTTTCATTTATCACCTCCTTACCGTTTAATTTAAATCCGCCAACTAAATTCTGGAGTTCTACGGCTAAGTTGCTTAGTTCCTGACTGGACTTAGATGACTGCTGGGCACCGGCAGCAGTCTGTTTAGTTACATTAGCCACTGACTCAATACTGGAAGATACCTCTTCCCCGGCCGAGGATTGCTGCTCTGTAGCAGTGGCAATCTGCTGAACCATATCCATCACATTTTGAACTGCTCCCACTATCTGTTTTAATGATTCACCGGCATTGTTGGCTAATTCTACCCCGCTTTCTACCTCTTTTGTCCCTGCCTGCATTGATTCTACCGCACTTTCTGTATCTCCCTGAATACCTTTAATCATATCTCCAATCTCTTTAGTAGCAGCAGTAGTCCTCTCTGCTAATTTCCTCACCTCATCTGCTACTACTGCAAAGCCCCTTCCCTGCTCTCCTGCCCGTGCCGCTTCAATGGCTGCATTCAGGGCTAAAAGATTGGTCTGTTCAGCAATATCATTGATTACCTTGATGATCTCCCCTATCTGTTCGGACCCCTTGCCTAAGGTCTCAATGGTCTTGGCAGATTCATTGACTGACAGGGATATCTGATTCATCCCCTCAATAGTCTGTGTAATCACCTCTCCGCCCTTTGTAGCGACCTCGGCTGCCTCCTTTGCGGACTTAGCAGCCTCGCTGGAGTTCCTGGCTACATCTACAACCGTAGCAGTCATCTCCTGCATGGCAGTAGCTACCTGGTCAGTCTGCAGGGTCTGCTGCTGGGCACCACCGGCTATCTGTTCAGAAGAGGCTGATAGCTCATCTGCTGATGAGGCAAGCTGATTGGTAACATTGGTTACCTGGCTAATCATTTTGTTGAGGTTCTTAGTCATAAGATTTAAAGAACTGCCTAATTCCCCCATCTCATCCTGTGTTTTAATTTTAATATCCTCGTGGGTTAAATCCCCGTCAGCAATAGATCGGGCAACCTCAACCACCTTATTTATAGGATCTCTAATCTTATTGGCCAGAACAACTGCTATAGATACCCCGGATATAACTATTATCAAAACTGTTATCAACATAAGGGACCTGAATCTTTCTGAAAGATTTTTTATTCCGCCAACATTGGCAACAAACTCCTCATATTTTTCGCCATGATATTTCTTCAGCTTATCATTTAATATCCCGGCA
Organism: Nitrospirota bacterium; assembly: GCA_003229375.1. Classification (GTDB taxonomy): domain Bacteria; phylum Nitrospinota; class Nitrospinia; order SZUA-224; family SZUA-224; genus SZUA-224. The sequence continues at coordinate 15,886 of QIDP01000095.1, read as the reverse complement.
GTATCACTAAGTCCGGCAAGTTCATTACCCACTGCAGACATATCTCCCCCTCTCACTGCTACCAGAGCCACTGACTTACCTTTTTCAAAATATGATGCAAACAACTTCTTAATCTCATTTAATTCTTTATCTCCTGTAATATCATGAAGCTCTCTCATGTTTATGATAAAATCATTATAGGCATCCTGTGCGGTCTTTATCTCATCTTCATCAGAATCAGCTATAGCGCTCATTAGAGATTCTTTTATCTGCCTTAGATAATCTATCAAGAGATTGGTCTTATTCAGTGCCGGGTAGGTCTTTTCCTTCAAATTATTTGAAAAGCTCATGATATTTGAACTGCTGATAACAGCATATACCGCTGTTCCTACAAACAAAAGTATAACCACCATAAACCCTGCCAGTATCTTCTTGCGAATATTAAATTTCATTTGAAAATACCTCCTTTCCTTTATTCCGGAATCCCTATTTATTCAGGACCAGCAATCCTCCTTTTTAACATATAACATGTAACATTAATACATTTATATGTATTGTCAAGTATTTTTTTTAAATCTTTCTGTAAATTTCTTCAAAATCTTTATCCTCTTTGTTTTTTTCATATCTTCTCAGCGGTCTCTGCGGTGAACTATTCCTTTATTTTATTCTCCTCATCTTAATATCATGTTCTTGATTTCTTTGACATGGTCATGCACCTCATTTGAGATAGAACTGATCGTCTCATGGTTCAAATTTAGTAACCCGGCAGACTCAATATCCGTTAAATCAGTACCGTCATCTTCCTTCATGCTGAACCCGAGCTTCCTAACTAACAGGTTTGAAAAATGTACTACTATCAATTCTTTTGTAATGGCATCGGCCTTAGATAATTCATTATGATATAATGATATCTGTTGAAATTCATCCGGAAACATCCAACTAGAAAGCAAAGTTGCCCCAAACTGCGCATGGAGTGAATCTAATGCCTCATCTATAGATGCCCTATCAATATCTGTTCTCTCCCTGGCAATCTCCATTAAAATCTTAATTAACAGCAGTTTCCCGATATCGTGTAATAGACCCATAGTAAAAAAACCTTCAGGGTTTGGCAGTCCTAACCGCGCGGCCATTATCCTGGCACACCCCCCTGTTGCCAGGGAATGTTCCCAAAGTTTCCCTAATATTTCCTCGAACATGGGATCTTCAGAATTGAACAAATTGCGATTGGAGATGACAAATACGTAATTTTTAGTCTCTTCAATTCCCAGGCGTATAATAGCCTTTTCAAGAGTCTTGTTTTTATCAAGACCCCGGTAATAGGGAGAATTAGAGATATTGATAAGTTTTGAGGTAATGGTGGGGTCCATTTCAATAATTTTTGCGAGATCGGCCAGTACAATCTTACTATTTCTCAACATTTTTTCAATCTTGAAAGAAATGTTGGGCAAAACAGGGAGGTCTATATCCCCGCTTTTGAAACGTCTAACTATGTCTTTGATAATGTTTCCCTTGTCTGATTCTTCTTCATTTTCTTTAATGACGGGTGTTTGGACGGATTTTTCCCCGGCAATATCTTTGGCAGGAATAATATGCCCCACTAATTTCCGGATCTTTTCGATCAGAATCTCTTTTTCAAAAGGTTTGGTAATGTAGGCAGTGCTTCCTCCCTGGATAGCCGTAATAACGCTGTCTTTATCTGCCCGTGCTGTCAACATGATAAAGGGGATGTTCATGGTTTTATCGTTTTCCCTCATATCAAGTAAAAGTTCATCCCCTGTCTTACGGGGCATGTTCCAATCCGATATTACAAGGTCATAATCACCGGTCTTCAACATATCCCAGGCCTCCTGGCCATCTTTAGCTGTTATCACCTCTTCACATTCGAAGTGTTTGCCGACGATCGTCTTTATGGCCAGGGCAACATTTTCTACATCCTCTACAATCATTACCTTGAATTGTTTTTTTATCTGACCTTTATCATCCATCAACTGTCTTCTTTACATCAACTGCTGTTGTTGACTCATTCATACCCGTGCTCTCTGTCTTTCCTATTAACTTATCTATGTCAAGGAGTATTATGAGCCTGTCTTCTAATTTTGCTACTCCCTTTATAAATTCTGTGTTTATGTCTGATGCCATTGGCGGCGTTGGCTCTACTATGCCTGAGGGTATCCTCAACACTTCTGATACAGAATCTACCACAAGCCCCATGGTGACTCCCCGGATGTCCATTATTATTACCCTCGAGCTCTCATCAGTGTGTACTTCTGTAAGTCCAAATCTCTTCCTGAGATTTATTACAGGTATGACCTTGCCCCTGAGGTTGATTACTCCCTCAACATAGGCTGCTGAATTGGGTACCCTTGTGATCTCTGTCATCCTGTTTATCTCCTGCACCTTCAGGATATCCACCCCGTATTCCTCGTTTTCAAGGGTGAATGTGACTAATTGTAATACCTCCTCTGTCACTGTCAAAGTCTCCATATGGTTCCTCCTTATTCGTGATGCGTAATGCGTGATGCGTAAAATAAATACCCATCACGCATCACGAATTAGAATCCAAACTCGCTCAGAAGATCCTCTACATCAGCCTGGGCAACTTTCTCTTTTACCTCCACCTGACTTTCAGGTACTTTATCTTCAAGCTTCACACCAAATGTTGTTATCATTTTCAACAGTTCAACTTCTATGCTATTCACAAGCTCAATGACCTTTTTAATAGTCTGGCCTGTAATGTCCTGAAACTGCTGGGAAGTAAGAATCTCTGTCATATCATTATTCAATGATTCCCTGAAAGACCTGAGATAATCTATGGTTTTTTTCGGACCTTTTATCTTTTCAATATAAATGGAAAGCTCATCGGTTTTTTCAAGATACCCCTCCACAATCCCGATCGTCTTTATAGCAGCCTCCTCTGTCCTGGAGATCACAAACTCCAGTTTGTCAACAGCATCAGGGACATCTTCATTGGCAAGCCTTGTAATACCAGGGTCTATGGCGCTTTTAAAATCCTTAAGTGAATCGTGAAGTTTTCTCGTTACCTTCCCTACTTCCTTATAGAGACCGACTTCTGCTGCCTTGTCAGTATGACTCGTTTCCGAGAGTAACTGAGCAATTATGTTTTCTACCCGTTCATGGTCCTTAGCCGCTGTAGCTTCCATAAAATTTACCATCATCTCAAAGATGTGATGTTTTGGGTCCTTCTGATCAAGCTTACTGTCAAAAAATTCCTTTGCATCATGTAACTCCTTTACTGTAACCTTTCCTGCCATGGTCTCAATTGTCTTGACAACTTCCACCTTATCCACATCATCTGTCTCTTTAACATCAATCACATTATCCTCAAACAGACTCATATCATCAAGGCTGAGCAGTGTCTTGGTATTGAGGAGTATGACAAGTCTATCCTTGAGTTTTGCAACGCCTTCTATCTGCTCCACGTACTCATTGAGAAAGCTCTCAGGAGGTTCTATCGTAGATTCATCTATGTCAATAACACCGGTAATCCCATCCACAAGGATACCGAATGTTATCTTTCCGCTGGTAATAACTATCACATTATTCCCTATATTTCCCTCATCACCTAAATTTATGAGCCTCTTTAGGTTCACTATAGGTATGACACTGCCTCTCAGGTTTGTAAGCCCCTCTATATATGGAGGTGATTGAGGCATCTTCCTTATAACAGGCATAGTGACAATCTCACGGACCTTTAGTATAGGGATTGTGTACTCGCTGGAATTTATATTAAATCCAATATGTTGCTGCATAAGTCCTCCTTATTAATTGGAAATTTGTGTTATCATATTTTTGTGCTGTTGATAAACGCATTCAACTTTGGACCAAGTTTTTCAATTACTATTTGGTATTTTGATGCATCTGACTCATTTAGAACCTTCCTCCTAATAAGTTTTCGTAACCATGATTTAGTTTCTTCAAACGATCCTCTTGAATATATATAAAACTTCTTCCTGTCCGCCGGAGTATACCGTCCATATCCTTCTGCTATATTCGCAGCTATACTATCAGTTGATTGTATAATCTGATAACCAACTGTGTTTTGAACCTTTTTGTTCCACTTGTGTCGTACCAAACCAAATCCGATAATTCTTCCGCTAGTTTGTAAACCTCTAATTCGTAAACTCTTTTCATTTTTTTCTAATTTCCAATTTCAAATTTCAGTGTTCTGTGAACGCTTACTTTAAATCTTTGCTATCCCAAGCAGATTTCTCGACATGCCTGCAAGGTCAAGTATAAGAACAATCTTTCCATCACCGGTTATGGTTGCGCCAAGAACATATGCAGAGTCTGTATCTATTCCGTCAAGTGCCTTTATAACAACCTCCTCCTGACCAAGAAGTTTATCAACGCCAATACAAAACCTCTTATCGCCCATAGAAACTACAACTACATACCTGTGTTCAGAGTTAGAACCCCCATTAGAGCTTATTCCAAGGAGACCATTCAGATCAAATAGCGGACAGACCCTGTCCCTGATGTTTATTACATCCTGGCCCGTGATGTTATTAATATCCTGCATTGAGACCTTTAGTGTTTCCTCTATAGGTGAAAGGGGTATGGCATATCTGGTTCCTGCAACATCAACCATCAATGACTGGATTATGGCCAGAGTCAATGGTATACTAATTCTGAAAGTGGTTCCTATATCCTTTTGGGTCGTCACCTCAACATACCCGTTTAACCGGGATATGTTTGTCTTTACAACATCCATTCCAACTCCACGGCCACTGAGCTCTGTTGCAACCTGGGCAGTAGAAAAACCGGGCAAAAATATGATATCTATGGCAGCCTCATCAGACATCCTCTGTACCTCATCCTCTGTTATAAGCGATTTTTCAACTGCCTTTTTCTTTAGTTTGTCTATGTCTATTCCTTTTCCATCATCAGATATCTCAATAACAATCTGATTGCCCTTCTGATATGTGTTTATAATAATCTTGCCTTTAGCTGGCTTGCCTTTTGCGGATCTCTCCTCTGCGGATTCAATACCATGGTCAATAGAGTTCCTTAATAAATGAGACATGGGGTCACCTATGTGCTCGATCACAGATTTATCAACCTCTGTGTCTTTCCCGAAAATTTGGAGTTCAACATCTTTTTTGACCGCGCTTGACATATCCCTTACAAGTCTCGGGAATTTGCTAAAGACCTTTTGAATTGGCTGCATGCGCATCTTCATAACTGCAAGCTGCATATCCGATGTTACACGATCTAAAAAAGAGACCGTCTCGAGCAGACCTCCTACATGAGAATCATCGGAATCCCTTTGTTCAAGATAGTTTGATATATTCAAAAGCCTGTTTCTTGCCAAAACCACTTCCCCTGCCAGGTCCATGACCTTGTCAATCCTGTCAATATCAACCCTTAGTGTCTGGACAGTATCCTTAGATGTCTGGACTACATCTTTAGGGGGCCTGGCTGTATCCTCCGGGGGCGGGACTACATCTTCAGATGTCTGGACAGTATCCTCGGGGGACGGGACAGGTGCCGGCATCTCAAAATCCCCCCTTCCCTCCTTTGGCAAAAGGGTGGAATCACTGCTTCCCCCCTTTTCTAAAGGGGGGTTAGGGGGGATTAGATGATTTGATCCCGACTGAGCATTATTTAAGGCATCTTTTAGTTCCGTTACTAATGAAGCAGTGTCTTCCTCAACACCATCTTTTGCCTTGAGGTGCTGCAGAAGCAGTCTGAGCATATCAACAGACTTAAGAATCGCATCCATCAATGGTTTTGATAAGACAATCTCTCCTTCTCTGACTTTTTTGAGAATATTTTCCGATGCGTGGGCAACATCCACTATTGCCTGTAATGCTAAAAAACCTGCCGCGCCTTTAATGGTATGCATACTCCTGAATATCTCATCCAGAAGGTTATTATCCTGCCCCTTCTGTTCAAGCTCAATAAACAAAGGCTCTATCTTATCAAGGGACTCCTCAGCCTCTGTGATAAACTCGGACTTTATTTCTTCCATCTCATCAGACATATTTACCACCATAAAAATCGTGATGCGTAATGCGTTATGAGTATTTATTTTACCCATCACGCATCACGCATCACGAGTCATTTGAACATATCCCGTAAAATCTTTTTTATATTCTGTGCAATTTCCTCGCCTGTTACAGGCTTTACTACATAACCGGTTGCTCCTATCTTAATCGCCTTTTCTTTCTCTTCATTATCTTCCTCTGTTGTAACCATTAAGATAGGGATATCTGCCCAGTTTGGGTCTGACCGCAAGGTCTTTATGAGCTCCATCCCATCCATATATGGCATGTTAAGGTCTGTGAGTATTAAGGTTACGCTGTCTGTTCCGAGCTTTTCTATGGCATCAAGACCATTTTCGGCAAACACAACCTCATATCCCCTTGAGATCAAATAATGTCCGAGGAGTTTTCTTGTAACCTTGCAATCATCTACAATCATAATTTTCATGGCATTACCCCTTTGTAACTACTCAGGTTGTTTAGACTGTAGTCTGTTAGGACTGCGCAAAGAACGAATCAAGGCTCCCAACACCTTTTCAGACTCTATTGTATGATCTCGCATATTTCTTCCTCACTATTCAGCTAAATACCTATAGACTATCCACCTGAGTAGTTACCTAAATTTTAATATAAAGGTTTAAATTCCAAATTTCAAATCACACCTTTTGATAAACAATCACTTTGTTTATAATAGCCGGCCTGAATGCCCTTGTTACATTATGGAGGCTCTCAGATGTCCCTATGAACAAAAAGCCGCCCGGGTTTAAACTATCATAAAGGTGTGACACCACCTTTTGCTTTGCCTTTTCATCAAAATATATGAGCACATTACGGCAAAAGATGACATCCATGCCTTTCAATAATCTCACTTTTTTTTCATCAATGAGATTTATATTTTTGAACTTAACAGTGTGCCTGACAGAGGGACTAAGGGTGTATACTTGCCCGCTGTTTGAAAAATATTTTGTAAGATAAGATTCCGGAGCATTTCTCACAGAATACGAGTTATAAACAGCCTTTTTTGCAGAACCCAGGGCCTCTTCGCTTATGTCTGATGCATATATCTCAACTTGTTTAAAATCTAATCTCTTTTCCATAAGCATCATTGAAATTGTATAAGGCTCCTCACCGGTAGAGCATGCGGCACACCATATCTTTATATTTTTTGTGCCTGTCTTTTGTTCTAATACTTTTGATACGATATGATCCGCGAATACATCGAGTTGTTTGGGCTCTCTAAAAAAAAAGGTCTCATTTATGGTTACAGCATCAAAAAGTCTCTTGAGTTCTTCTCTATCTTTGGTATGCCTTATAAGATGCAGATAATCCTCAAAACTTTTTAAATTTGCTGCATGTATTCTTCCTGCAAGCCTGTTTTCAATGAGATATTTTTTGGTATCAGGTATGAATATACCACTCTTTTCATATATAAAATCCCTTAGTTGTTTAAATGTAGAATCCTGAAGAACAATATTCAGCATGTATTTTTTCTTTCCAAATCAAACTCTTAAGCAAACCTTGCGGCAATCTTTCGAATATCATCATTGAATTCATCAATATGCGAGAAAAATAATGATGGATTAATATTAAGAAGTGCGCTAACAGTCTCTTCAGTAATATCATTGTATCTCTCAGTGTAGAGCAGTTTCATAAGAGATTCAAAGGCGGCCATTTCGCCTATCTTTCCAAGGGCAGCAACGGCTGTCCTTCTTACATGACTATCATCATCATCTATTGCATCTATAAGAGACTGTTTAGCATTTTCATCACTTATCTCACCAAGTGACCTTATGCTTGCCCTTCTAACATCTCTGAATTCTGTATTTAGAAGTCTTATAAGGCCGGGGACAGCATTTTTACATTTTAAATCTCCAAGCACCTCTATAGCTATAGCCCTTCCCCTGTACTTAATGGATGGATCATCAAGAATATCTATAAAAGAGTCTTCACAACCAAAGGTTTGAATTGCATCTTTAATTATAAGTAATTTCTCATCGTTATCAGGGTCTGATGGGTCTAAAGAACCAGCTATATCCACCATATGATAAATCGCACTTTTTTCTCTGATATCAACTAAACCTTTAAGCGCAATATTTTTTTCTTCCCAATCACCGTTCTTTAACATATCAACAAGGACATCAGATATACCTGTCATAGAAGGGGTAATTCCTATCTGGATAAGGCTCTTTATGGCTGCTGTTTTTTCTAAGCCATCAATTCTTGCCATATGTGCAATCAGGACATTGCTTGCCCCTGAAGAGCCAATCTTTCCAATCGCCTCAATGGCTGCATATCTGATTGTATCTGATGGACTATTCAGTAGGGCTGAAATAGAATCTACAGACATCTCATCACTTATATCAGCAAGTGCCTCAAGGGCAGAAAAGCATACCCACTCCTCATCTTTTAAGGCATTCATAAGCTGTGCTGCTGCCTCTTTATACTGCAATACACCTATTGCCTTTGCTGCAGCGGCCCTTACATTTGCATTTGAGTCTTGCTCAAGAATTTCGGCTATTTTTTCCGGATAATCACAATCTCTTATGTCATAAATGAGGTCTAAAGCAAATTTCCTCACATCATCATCCCTGTCGCTTAGAAGAGGACAAAGGAGGGGGGTGGTTGCTTTTCCTATTTCTTTTAAAATAATAAGCGCTGTGTTTCTCAGGAAAGGATTCTCCCTGAGAAGCGGCAGCACCATATATGCAGTAACCTCTCCTCCTATTGCAATAAGAGAGCGCATAGCAGCATCCTGCACACCAAAATTCTCATCCCTCAATGCCTTAATCAGAGGATAAACAGCCCTCTCATCCCCTTCTGACAAGGCTTCTACAGCAGCACGCCTCTCTGATGCATCAGGATGGCCGAGACCTTTTATTGATTTTGTAAATTTTGACGTATGCATTCTCAATAATCCTTATCGGAAGTTGCAACGGTTTCTTTAATCTCATCTGGCAAAATAGCCATTAATCCCCCCATCCCCCCTTTAAAAAAGGGGGAAGCAATAGTTCCCCCCTTTGGAAAAGGGGGGTTAGGGGGGATTTGATTATCTCCTTATTTAGTCCCTTTACTATAGTGTAAATCTTTAGGTTTAATATGTTACCTCAGGCATGTTTTTGCAATAGAAATTTGAAAATAATTTTGAGTTGCAAAGGAAGGAATCTCTATTTCAGCCTTGTAAGCTCCTTACTGATCTCGGTTGTCTTCTTAGGATCGACAAAACCCCATATCTTCCCTGCCTTTTTCCCATCCATCCTGATCAGTATCTGCGCGGCTATCTTTACATCTAACTTTGAGAGGAGAGGACCTGCCTGTTCTGGCGGTGTAGATTGATACACCTTTGCCAACTTTTTATAAATCTTGTCCTCAACGTCCTTTCTGAGCCTGATTATCTTCTCGATCCTTGCCTCAATTGCCGTGAGATCAGCCAGTCTTTGCTCGATCTCTCCTTTTAATATATCCAGACGTTCCTCTCTCTTTTGGAGGGTTTCCTCCTTCTTATTCAGGTCATGATTCCTCTTCTCTATAAATTTAAGTATCTCTATACTATTTCCAAGAGACCGGACATTCTCTGTCCGTTCAATCTCCTGCTGTGCAAAGGCAGGAGGAAAAAGGTGAAGGGTGAAGGGTGAAGGGTGAAGGGTGAGAATGGATAGATTAATGATAAGTACAAGGATGGTATATTTAATTTTCGAATTTCGAATTTCGAATTTCGATTGGTTCATCATTCCTCTGAAAATCCCCCTCACCCTAATCGTTAAGGTTTGACAGCGCAAGCGCTGTCAAACCTTACTTCCCACGGACAAACAAGTTTGTCCATGCCACCCTTCACCCTTCACCCTTCACCCTTTTTAGGCTACCAGCAATCTCATCCAAAAAATCCTGCTCAGCCTTCATCTCCTTCTTCCGGTATTCATCCCACTTTCTCGCCCTCATTGTCTCCAGTATCTTCCTGTTCTTCATAGCGGTAAGGACTTCCTCACGTTTGAGTGCAACCCTTTTACAGGCCGCAGTAACTATCCTGTCCTGATCTATAATTGTCTTATCCAATCCCTCAAGAAAATCGAGATACAATTTTATCTCATCAACACCTATACCCTCAACCTGCTTCCTGCGAAACTCCTCCTGATATCTGTCCCGCCTCTCTTTATAGGATATAAGCCTATTCTTCTCTATATCGAAAAGCCTGTTAATATCTGCTAATTCCCTCTCAAGGTTCTCCTCGATACGCCTGCGGTAATTAAGCACTCCCTCTAGCCTGAACTTAAACATTACTTAAATACCGCCTTAAGTCTTTCTGCGCTTTCATCATAATTCGACTTTTCGTATATACCCTGTCTTAGAAAATCATTAATGGGCCCGATCATCTTTATGGCATAATCGATCTTTGAGTTACTCCCTTTCACATATGCCCCTATATTTATAAGATCCTCTGCCTCCTTATAAACGGCCAATACCTCTGTAAGACGATTTGCCAATTCCATATGCCCGGGAGGTACAATATCTATCATTACGCGGCTTATACTATTTAGTACATCAATTGCAGGGTAATGGTTCATGGCAGCAAGATCACGTGATAGTACTATATGTCCATCCAATATTGCCCTTACCGCATCAGATATCGGCTCATTTATATCATCCCCTTCCACCAGTACAGCATATAATCCTGTAATACTCCCATCACCTGAAGATGTCCCCACCCTTTCAAGGAGTTTGGGGAGAATGGCAAAGACCGAAGGGGTAAACCCCCTTGTGGTAGGCGGTTCTCCGATAGATAGGCCCACCTCCCTCTGGGCCATGGCAAACCTGGTTATAGAATCCATCATAAATACAACATCCTTTTCCCTATCCCGAAAATATTCAGCAATAGTAGTGGCAATATATGCCCCTCTCATCCTGATTAAGGGGGGTTGATCTGACGTAGCAACAACTACTACCGATCTCTTCAGACCTTCCTCTCCGAGATTCTTATCTATAAATTCCTTTACTTCTCTGCCCCTCTCTCCTATCAGGGCAATCACACTTACATCCGCAGAGGTATTCCTCGCAATCATACCCATTATTACACTCTTCCCTACACCTGTTCCGGCCAGGATGGCCAATCTTTGCCCCTTCCCGCAGGTGAGGAGTCCATTGATGGCCCTTATACCCAGATTGAGCGGTTTAGCTATCCTCTTCCTGTGAAGAGGGTTGACAGGAGAGGAATAAATAGAGTATTCCTCCTCCTTTATGATAGGGCCCTTACCATCTATCGGCTCTCCCAGACCATCTATCACTCTCCCTAACAACCCATTACCAACCTTGAGTGTTGCGCTATCCCCTTTAGCAATTATCTTATTGCCGGGCGCTATGCCCCGGGTCTCACCTAAAGGCATTAGCAAAAGACTATTATCTCTAAAACCGACCACCTCTGCCTCGAGAGGACAGGAACTTCCATCCGGGTAGATTTCGCATAGACCTCCTACCGAAGAATCCGGGCCATGGGCTTCTACAACCATACCCACTACCTGTTTCACCTTCCCATTAACCTTTACAGGATCAGATCCATTTAATATGGAATGGTATTTTTTAAAGTCTATAACTGGATACACTATCCCTCTTAAAGAGTGCCTAAAATGCCTAAAGTGATCTAAAGTGCCTAAAGTTAAGGAATTTGAAATTTTAATATAAAAAATAATTCAATAACTTTAGGCACTTTAATCGGTAATTGAATAAATATCTTTCTGAATTCAGTTTGAATTTACAATTTTACTTATCCCTCAATGTCTCCTCAATCTCTTTAATCTGTTGTTCTATTCTAGCATCTATAGTTCTATGGTTTGTATCTATGATACACCCGCCACGGGATATTGATTCATCCCCCTTAAAGGAGATATTATTGATATCATCAACAAGATCCTTGAAGTCAGGTCTGCTCGCCACTGCAATCTCAAAATCAGCAGGATTTACCCTGATAGTTATCCTATCCTGACTCAATACATTCTTCATTGCATCCCTAATTACACTCAATATGACATCTCTATTCAAGGAAAGCTCTTTATGGATAACCCTCCTGGCTACTGCTATGACAAGCTTTAATAGTTCTCCCTCACTCCTCTCATATATCTCTCTTCTGTATCTCAAAAGCCCTTCAATACCCTTCTTGAAGCTATCCAGGACAGGTTCAACCTTCTCTCTCCCTTCTTCTATGCCTGCCTCTATACCTGCCTTCTTTCCCTCAGAAAATCCTTTCCTATAAGCCTCTTCTTCTATCTCTTTTACCTTTTTCTTTGCCTCTTCAATATGCCTCTCAGCCTCCACACCTACTCCATTAAATTCTCTCCTGAACCCCTCCTCCCTTGTCCTGGTGGGTTTCTGCCCGGTTCCATTAAAATTATAACGCCTAAATAACCGCTCCTGCAGGCCATTATTAAGGGAGACCCTCTTACTAGTGATATTCCGCATAATATAGGATTTTATAGAACCACCTTCATGCCCGGAAGGTTTAAGTATATTAGACAAACTCCTCTCCTCCTCCTCCCCCAATCATAATCTTCCCTTCCTCCTCCAATCTTTTGGCTATCCTTATAACAGCCTGCTGCGCCTTCACTATCTCACTGACCCTTACAGGCCCCATTGCCTCAAGATCCTCCTTCAGCATTGTAGCAGCCCTTTCAGACATGTTCTTGAATAACTTCTCCTTCAGGGTATCACTCGCTGTCTTTAATGCTAATAGCAATTCCTCACTACTAACCTCCTTAAGTATCGCCTGAATTCCACGATCATCCACATTAACGAGATCCTCAAAGACAAACATAAGCTGTCTTATCCCCTCGGCTAAATCTACATCTTTTTCTTCTACTTCAGCAAGGATACTGTTTTCTGCTGTATTATCCATCTGGTTCAATATCTCTGCAGCAGAATTGACCCCCCCTATCTCTTTCCCCTCTCCAACAACCCCTGCCCTGAACTCTATCTGTAATGCCTCGTCCAGCTCTTTCAGGGCACTGGATACAACCCTATCCAGGGTAGCTATCCTCAAAACTATATCACCCCTGTTCCTCTCAGGCAACTCCTTCAACACCGCGGCTGCATGTCTCGGGTCCAGATGTGACAGGACAATCGCAGCAGTCTGCGGATGTTCATTCATCAAAAAATTGGATATAGTCTGTGTATCAAGGCGTCTGATAGTTTCAAATCCCCTGCCAATACTCTCTTCATCAGGCCCGGAAATATTATCCATTACCTCATCTACCTTTGCCGGATCATTAATATTTAACAATATCTTTCTAATATAATCCTTTCCCCCGCTTACTACGCCACTCTCTCCTGATGTAATACCTTGATAAAACTCCCCGGCCACCTCATCTATTGCCTCGGTGGAAACATTACCAAGACATGCTATATAACTCCCTATTGTCTGGATATCTCTTTCATCTAACTGTTGGAGTACCTTAGAGGCAAGTTTGTCCCCTAATGATATCAGTAGTATTGCCACTTTTTCCGGACCGGTATATTTTTCCGCCATATCATTAAATTAACCTATAACTAATAACTTATAACGTAATAGTTCACCCCCACCCTGACCCTCCCCCATCAAGGGGGAGGGGACAAGAGAATGACTCCACATCAAGAGGAAGAAACCCTCTAAAATCCCCCCTCCCCTTGCGGGAGGGGGTTAGGGGGAGGGGGGCTGAACTATTACCTTATAACTAATAACATTAAAATTTGCATAGACAAACCAGTTTGTCCATGCCACCCTCACTTTTCCTCCAACCATTTCCGTACTAATCCCGCCATAGCATCAGGACTCTTTTCAGCCATATCCTGGATCTTCTTCCTGATCTCCTTCTTCTCCATCGCAGGAATGGCTGCTGCCCCAACCTCGGCCTCCAATTCCGCCACTGTCTTCGGGAATTCAACAGGTTTCCTCTCTACTGCTGTGGTTACCCATCTGATAATCGGTCGTAGAACCAAAAGAAATAGCAATAGAATAACAATACCTGTAACTGCATATCTTGCAATAGAAAGCCATTTCTCCCTTTTCGCTGCATCTTCAATCTCCTTCTTCTCTTCTGACAACCTCCAGGTAGACTCAAAAGGAATATTGACCACCTCCACCTTATCTCCCCTCTCTTTATTATAACCGACTGATGTCTTGATTATATCCTCGTATTTTTTCATATCCTCATCAGTTATAGGAATATATTTATTATCCTCATCACTATAGGTTCCATCAACCATAACTGCTACGGATAGTCTCTTGATTTCTCCTGTCGGTTCTACAATGCGCTTGGTGACCCTGTTTATCTCATAATTTATCGTCTCATTTAGTCTCTCACTCTTCGAAGGCGTACCGGCTACAGCAGATGATGCCTCACCCGGTGGAATATTTGAGGCTACCCCCGGAATCCCTCCGGGAGACAGGCCCTCTCCTACGGACTTCTCCTCTGTCCGCTGTTCACTCCTGATGACCTGACTCTCAGGGTCATAAGTCTCCTCTGTCTTTTCAATATGCTGAAAATCTAATTCTGCGGCCACCCTAACAATCACCTTACTTTGTCCAATGACATTCTCTAACATTGTCTGAATCCTTTTCTCAAAACCCCTCTCTAAATTCTGCTGATACTCCATTTGTGTAGTAGTAAGCTTTCCTATAAAGGTATCCTTCCCCCCGCCGGATAATACATAACCATGGATATCTACCACTGTGACATCTGCCGGATCCAATCCCTCCACACTACTGGCAACCAGATGTACGATACCCTGGACATGACTCTCCTTTAATCTTCTCCCCCCCCGAAGCTTTAGAACCACTGAGGCTGTTGGCTTACTTTGTTCCTCCACAAATATGGATCTTTCCGGTGTAACAATGTGAACCCGTGAAGATTCTATCTCTTCAAAACTGTTTATGGTTCGGGCAAGCTCCCCCTGCAAGGCGCGCTGGTAATTCAACCTCTGAACAAATTCGGTCATACCCAGCTGCATCTTGTCGAATATCTCAAATCCTACACCTGCGCCCTGAGGAAGCCCCTGGCCGGCAAGCGTGATCCTTGCCTCATACACCTTATCTGACGATACCATTACAGCGGTACCACCAGCAGTCAACTGGTAAGGGATCTTCTCCTCATTTAACTTCTCGACAATCGATCCCATATCCTCAGAGGATATATTGGAATATAGTACCTGAAAATCCGGTTTCTGGGCCCAGATCATCATTACTATCAAACCAGCCGCTACTGCGCCTATTACTATCATGATTGCAATCTTCTTCCCTATGGGAAAACCGGCAAATACAGATTGCAGTTGAGACAAAAACCTTTTTAAGGATTCAAACATATCTTACCTCGGCCTAAAGTTTGAAGTGTCTAAAGTTATTGAATTATTTTTTATATTAAAATTTCAATTCCTTAACTTTAGGCACTTTAGATCACTTTAGGCACTTATTATTTATCTTCCTATCTCAAGTGCCCTGAGCGCCATACTCTTTGATGCATTAATAGCAGTCACATTCGCTTCGTATGAACGGGTAGCTGAGAGCATATTGACCATCTCCTCTATCACATTTATGTTCGGAAGTGCAACATACCCCAATTTATTGGCATCAGGATGATTGGGGTCATATACGAGTCTGGGATCCCTCTTATCCTTAACTATATCCACAACCTTTACTCCAAGACTCTTATCCGCTATCTCTGAATTCAATGTATCTCTGAAGGTGCTTAAAACAGGTGCTGCAGCAAATACCGCATCCCTTCGCCGATATGGTCCACCTTCTATGGTACGTGTTGTATTGACATTAGCCAGATTGCCGGAAATGACATTCATCCTAAGGCGCTGTGCGCTCAAACCAGAGGCGCTAATCTTTAATGCCGACATAAAATCCATAACTATTTCCTCCCTTAAATTAAGTGAGCTAAAGT
>QIDP01000138.1 GCA_003229375.1 Nitrospirota bacterium | reverse complement strand
TTCAATCTATTTCTGTCAAGAACTTTTGCTGAAAAAATTACCGGTTTTCCATACGGGGACATATCTCGACAAAGGCACAGTAACGGCATGCTATATAGTCAGGATTGGCCTCATAGTTCCTTGCACGTATCCCTGAAGCTACCTCATTGATCCTCTTGATGATCTTGTTTAGATCGTCCTCTTTCCTGGCTGAGACCCCTATTAATCCTGATTCAAGAAAGTGCAGTTCTAATCTGTCCGGCATCCTGCCATATATCTCACGGTAAGCAAGAGTGTATATAGATAACTGCAGGCTATCCCTGGATTTTTTGTCTGCATCTTTCAGGGTATGGACCTCTGAGGACTTAAAGTCGATAATGGAGATATTTTCATCATGGATATCGATCCTGTCCCACCGTCCGCGAATCTTAATATTTCCCAAAGGGAAACTGAACTCCTTCTCCACATAGGCAGGGATTATCCCTGTCTCTTCCTGTTTACGATAAAATTCTTTTAGCGCCCTCCGGCCTGACTCTAATCTCATCTCTTCGTGTTCCCTTGTCAGGAATCCCTCATTTGTCCATGCCTCCTCAAATATCCTGATCAATTCATCTTCCCCGATACTATGTCCATTGATCTTTCTCCGGTTATATTCTGAGACAGCGCTGTGGAGCGCCTTACCGTAAATAATGGAGTGATGCTGCATAATCGGTACACGTAATATATGCACATACTTATATTTAAGAGGACAGGTGAGGTAGTCATCTATCTGATAATAGCTCAACTTAAGTATCTCGTCCCCGGGTATCTCCTTGTCATAGATTGTGTTGTCTGATCTTACAGGGGGTGCAAACCGTTCGATAGATTCGATTGCCGATCTCTTAAGAAGTGTTTTATCAACCCCGGGGACATCCAGGGCCTCCATGACAAATTGACTGACCTTTCTTTTTCTGACCCCTCCATAATCTACTCCGCTTGTGAAGTAGAGTTCCTTCATTGCCCGTGTCATACCTACATAGAAGAGTCTCCTCTCCTCCTGGAGATGAAAATCGCCTGAAGGGAGTATATCCTTTATCAGTGCAACCGGCAGGGGGATCGGCTCATTTCTGTGGCGACAGGGAAAGCGTTGGGATAACAGGCTTACCATGAAGACTACAGGAAACTCCAGCCCTTTTGCCTTGTGCACAGTAAGGACATTCACTGCATCTATGTCCATATCTACCTCAGCAACAGGAGGATTATCACCGGACTTGATCAGCATATCCAGGTGGGTGACAAATTCCCTCACCCTCCCATTCATTATAATCCTTTCAGAACTCTGTACAATATCAAAGAATTTAGCTATATTCCCGATTTTTTCTTCGTTCTCCATAGATGGCTCTGAGATAAGTCTTGTAAGATAACCACTATTTTTCAAAAAGTTATACAGGACACTACTTGCCGGCAGTTCTATAGATGCCTTTACATAATGCAGGATATCTTCAAGAATCCCGGTGATTGATGCCCGGCTCTCAGAAGAGATATCCTGCAAGTCAGAGAAGACCTCTATATTGCTGTATATATAATACAGAGAACGATTAATATTACTAGCCTTGTTCATACATAGGGTGAGATCCATGGGATTCAACTGATATATCCCGGAGGAGGATAGGTAGTATAGATCCAGGCTATCATTAAAGTCAGTAATGACCCTTAAAAATGATATAAGCAATCGTATCTCCGGCCGGCTATACAGCCCCTGATTCCCGCTAAAGTGGTATGGGATACCTTTCATATTCAAGGATCTGAGGAAAGGATCAGCATCGTTATTGGATCTTACCAGTATGGCAAGGTCTTTGTAGGTATATTCTTTGGCAGATACCTTCTCCTCAATGATATTAGCTACGCCATCTGCCTCGCTGGATAGGGTATCATAGTGAAGATGTCTGATTGATATCCCGCCTGCGGCCTGAGATATTAATTCCTTATCTATATTATTTTTGATCTCTAATCTATCCGGATTGTTGTGACAGATAAGCCTGCGGGCAGAATCCAGGATTATTTGTGTGGAACGATAATTCTGTGTCAGGACAATCTGCTTTGCCCCTGGATATGTATCCTTGAACCCAAGTATGTTACTTATCGCTGCCCCGCGGAATTTATAGATACTCTGGTCATCATCCCCGACCACGGTGATATTATGGTCTTTGCCTAGCAGGAGCTTTAGAAGTTGGAACTGTGCATAATTGGTATCCTGAAACTCATCCACCAGTATATATTGAAAACGATCCTGATACTCCTTTCTTATCATAGGATTATCCCTGAATAGTTTCAATATCAAAGTTACCTGATCCCCAAAATCAAGAAATCCGTTTTTTGCCTTCAGCTCCTGATATTTACTATATGTCCCGGCAATCTCTCTCTGCCTGATGATCTCTCTATCCAACCCCTCTTCATCTCCCTCTTCACTCTTTTTTTGAAGATCACTGATATAGTTTAGGTATTCCCCGGCAGAGATATCCTCATCCATTGCACGGCTGATGAGTGTTATAATTGCATCTATATATTTTGTAGGGTTTCCTAATGGTCTATAATAGTTAAGAGGGAATTCAAAGAGATGCTCACGTAAGAAGATGATCTGTTCCGATCTGGTGAGCAGACGAAAATCCGGAGATAGCCCCAAATCTAAGGCATGATCCCGTAATATATCGTTACCAAAGGCATGGAATGTGCTG
The DNA here is from genome assembly GCA_003229375.1 of Nitrospirota bacterium. Classification (GTDB taxonomy): domain Bacteria; phylum Nitrospinota; class Nitrospinia; order SZUA-224; family SZUA-224; genus SZUA-224. Next base: position 8,761 of record QIDP01000138.1, on the reverse strand, counting down.
ATACGGATATTGGCATAACCATAAGGCACCAGAATATCAACCCTTTCCTCCATCCCGGTGGACGCCTTGTCGGTGAAAGTGAGCGCCAGTATCTCTTCCGGTTTCGCCCTTTTACTCGCAATGAGATGGGCTATTCTCTGTGTAATTACAGTTGTCTTGCCTGTTCCTGCACCAGCTATGATCAGGAGTGGACCGTCTCCAAAGGTCACAGCCTCTTTCTGCAAGGGATTCAATTCATCAAAGATATTATCCATACCGAACTTTTACTCTTTTTATTTTCGTTCTTCCATAGGAGTATAGTCGGTTTTGGGAGGTCCAACATATATCTGGCGGGGCCTTCCTATCTTAAACCCTTTATCCTCTTGGAGTTCTTTCCATTGGGCTATCCACCCCGGCATCCTGCCGATGGCAAACAGCACCGGGAACATATTAATCGGGATGTTCATGGCCTTATAAATGATACCGGAATAAAAATCCACATTCGGATATAACTTCTTTTCTAAAAAGTATTCATCCTTAAGGGCAACCTCCTCCAGCTTTAAAGCGATCTCTAAAAGGGGTTCGTGAATACCCAGTTTATTCAGGACATCATCACAGACCTTTTTGATGATCCTTGAGCGTGGGTCAAAGTTCTTATAGACACGGTGACCAAAGCCCATTAGTCTGAAGGGGTCATTTTTATCTTTTGCCTTGTCAATATATTTTTGAAGATCGCCCCCCCCATCATAGATGGTCCGGAGCATTTCTATTACCTGCTGGTTAGCACCACCGTGCAACGGGCCCCACAAGGCATATATACCTGCGGAAACCGATGCGAACAGGTTACACATGGAACTTCCAACCAATCGTACCGTGCTGGTGGAACAATTCTGCTCATGATCTGCATGGAGTATCAGTAATACATCAAGGGCCTTTGATATGACCGGGCTAACAGGATATTGTTCGCATGGAACGGAAAACATCATATGAAGAAAGTTGTTACAATAATCGAGTGTATTACAGGGATAGATAAATGGCTGTCCGATAGACTTTTTGTAACTGTATGCCGCAATGGTGGGCAGCTTGGCGATCAGTCTATGAATAGAAATCTCTACATGTCTTTCATTACGCACATCAAGAGAGTCAGGATAAAAGGTTGCCATTGCCCCGACAACCGCACTGCAAACTGCCATAGGATGGGCATTTGTAGGAAACCCGTCATAAAATGCCTTTGCAGATTCATGAATCATAGTGTGATGGTAGATATTATCTTCAAACTCATCAAACTCTTTCTGGTTCGGTAGTTTTCCGTAGATCAATAAATAGGATGTCTCTAAAAAAGTACTATTCTCTGCAATCTGCTCGATCGGTATTCCGCGGTATAAGAGTATCCCCTCTTCCCCGTTGAGATATGTAATAGCACTTTTACATGCCCCTGTATTTACAAAACCAGGGTCCATGGTTATCATACCCGTTGATTTCCTGAGCGTACTAATGTCAATCCCCTTTTCCCCCATAACCCCTTCTTCTATCTGTAAATCAATGGTCTTTTCTTTCCATGTTAGTTTTGCAGTTTCCATGTTTCACCTCATTTTTTAAATGGATTATCATTTTAAACCATTTTTGCCCGACCCCTTAACCTCCTCAGCCACCTCCTCCCATTAAGATTTTGTAACTGTTTTAAAATCTACACCCACGTTACTTAATAGTCAATCATTTTATACTGAAAACCTCTCTTTTACTGATCACTGCATGATCTCGTGGATCTCCGTAGATTAAGATTTACATATTCCTATGTTTTGTTATATAATTACTCAGGTGGATAGTCTGTAGGTATTTAGCTGAATAGAGAGGAAGAAATATGCGAGATCATACAAAGCTCAGAGCGTTTGTACTGTCCGATGAAGTTGCGATTCTTACCTCCTCCTAACAGACTACAGTCTAAACAACCTGAGTAGTCCCTAATTCCCGGGAGGTCAAGATGATAGCAGAGCTGATAAAAAAGAACAGGAGTTACAGGAGATTTTATCAAGATGTCTCTATAAGTATGGAGACATTAAGGGAACTTGTTAATCTTGCAAGACTCTCCGGCTCAGCGGCCAATCTACAGCCGCTTAAATATATCCTTTCTTGTACCCCTGAAAAGAATGCCTTAATATTTCCACATCTTAGCTGGGCCGGTTATCTGAAAGATTGGGATGGTCCATCTGAAGGAGAAAGGGCATCAGCATATATTATCATACTTGGTGATACAGCGATAAGTAAATCTTTTAGGTGTGACCATGGAATAGCCAGTCAAAGTATTCTCCTGGGTGCTGTGGAAAAAGGTCTTGGGGGCTGTATGGTCGGTACAGTGCAGAGAGATAAACTCAGGAAGGCCCTTTCCATTTCTGAAAGATACGAGATCCTTCTTGTAATAGCGCTTGGTAAACCAAAAGAAACTGTAGTAATTGATACTGTTGGACCTGATGCAAGTATCAAATATTGGCGTGATGAGAAAGATGTCCATCACGTGCCAAAGCGATCACTTGATGATATTATTCTCAATGCCTAAAAAACAATTGGATTTTTTTTATAAAAGTATGATATAAAGAAGTAGGTTCTTTCGTAAAAAAGTTGCCCTCGGGATAATAAAAATTAAGGCACCGTCGCCAAGTGGTAAGGCAGAGGTCTGCAAAACCTTTATACCCCGGTTCGAATCCGGGCGGTGCCTCCATTCATTTTGGTTATTTTTGAGCGAGCTCTTATTCTTCAAACAGAGCATCGACAAACTGAGCAGCATTGAATTCCCTTAGATCATCAATCCCTTCCCCTATCCCTATATATCTTACCGGAATGCCAAGTTCCTTAACAATATTTATAATCACACCGCCTTTTGCGGTTCCATCCAGCTTTGTCAGTACCAGACCCGTGAGAGACAAGCTCTCATTAAAGAGCGCTGCCTGAGAGGTGCCGTTCTGTCCTGTTGTGGCATCCAGAACAAGCATCACCTCATGGGGGGCACCGGGCAATCCCTTATCCATCACCCTCTTTATCTTTTTTAACTCCTCCATTAGATTGGTCTTTGTGTGGAGTCTCCCGGCAGTATCAGCAATAAGGATATCAGCATTCCTTGCCTTAACAGCCTGAATAGCATCAAATATGACCGCTGAGGGATCAGCGCCACTTTTGCTTTTTATAACATCCACCCCGGCCCGTTCTCCCCATATCTCCAATTGTTCAATTGCAGCCGCCCTGAATGTATCTCCGGCAGCCAGAATAACCTTTTTATTGTCATTGACAAACTTTACTGCCAGTTTTCCGATTGTGGTCGTCTTGCCGGATCCATTTACCCCTATTACCAATATAACAAAAGGGGATGATGTGCTGGTATCAAGCTCTGAATCTGCTTGATTCAGTATCTCCAGCATACTTTTTTTGAGGTAATTTTTTACATCTGCCTCCTCCCTTATTTTCTCTCTCTTTGCACCTTCCCTTAATCCATCAAGGATATCAGAGACAGTATGGATACCGAGATCTGCTAAGATAAAGGTCTCTTCCAACTCCTCTAATAACTCTTCATCGATCTTCCTTCTCCCGCCGATTACCTTATCAATCCCGCCAATGAAATTGGCACGGGTCTTTGCCAGCCCCTCCTTTAATCTCCTGAATGGATTTTTTTCATTCCATTTTTTTTTGAATATCATCTCTTCCTCCTGTCTTAAATTAAGAATTATATCATAAATTCTTCTGAAAATACTCAATTATTAAGGGCTGAGTCAAACCGACTTTTCTTGACATATTACTATATATTAAGATAGCATTCTATTTACGATTTCGAAATGAATTCTTAATAATTTTGCATTTTGATATTTGCATTGAAATTTACGGAGGCAGATATAGATGCGGAGATACATCATAAAGAGGGGCGTTCTCCTTATACCGGTTATCATGGGGGTTGTGACTTTTGTCTTTTTGCTAATACATCTGATACCGGGAGATCCGGTAGATATGATGTTAGGAGAGACCGCCCAGCAGGCAGATAGGGAGATGCTCCGTACCCGGTTGGGGTTGAACGATCCGATTCATCTCCAATATTATAAGTTTATAAAAGGTATTGTAAGGGGTGATCTCGGGGACTCTATACACTATAATCGTCCGGTCCTGGAAATCATTATAGATCGGTTTCCCGCAACACTTGAACTCACATTGGGTGCTATAGTCATAGCGATCCTGATCTCTATACCGGTGGGCATCATCGCTGCTGCCAGGCAGTACTCTATATTTGACAACAGTTCTATGTTACTGGCGCTATTAGGAATATCAATGCCAAACTTTTGGTTAGGGCCGCTTCTGATCATTGTATTTTCTATAAAGTTGGGGTGGTTACCTGTGTCAGGAATGGGAGGGTTAACATATCTTATCCTCCCTTCTGTAACCCTCGGTACATCCATGGCCGCTATCCTCAGCAGGATGACAAGATCGAGTCTGCTGGAGGTTATAAGGAAGGATTATATTACTACTGCAAGGGCAAAAGGGTTGAGTGAATTGGTCATTATGGTAAAGCATGCCTTGACCAATGCCCTCCTCCCTATAGTCACTATTATAGGTCTCCAATTCGGTGCATTGCTCTCAGGTTCTATAATAACAGAAATGATCTTTTCATGGCCCGGGATAGGGAGATTGACCATCCAGGCTATTATCACAAGGGATTATCCTCTGGTACAGGGGTGTGTATTGTTTATAGCGCTATGCTATGTGATGGTGAATTTGTTAACAGATTTACTCTATGTCTTTATAGATCCAAGAATAAGGCTGAGTGAGTAATATATGAAAAAGAACATACCTGCTATTATAGGACTTGTAATAATCTCTCTTCTTATCATTACCGCTCTCCTCGCCCCTCTGCTTGCCCCCTACAATCCAACAGACCAGAATCTGTACCAGAGACTCCAGCCGCCAGGCAGCCAGCATCTTCTCGGTCAGGATAGTCTTGGAAGGGATGTCTTCACCAGGATAATCTACGGGGCAAGGGTCTCTCTAAAGGTCGGGATCATTACTGTGAGCATATCTCTGATTATCGGGATATCCCTTGGTCTTACTGCCGGATACATTGGTGGAATAGCAGATGAAGTGATTATGAGGATCTGTGATATATTCCTCGCCTTTCCCGGTATACTCCTGGCAATAGCATTAATGTCAATCATGGAACCCAGCCTCAATAACGTGATTATAGCGCTCTCTATTATGGGCTGGGTGGGGTATGCCCGCCTTGTACGGGGCCAGACACTTTCCCTCAAAGAGAGTGAATTTGTTACTGCTGCCAGATCATTAGGTGCGGGACACCTCCGTATAATGCTGCGGCATATCCTTCCCAACCTGCTGGCGCCTGTGATCGTCGAGGCCACCTTTGGTATGGGAGGGGTTGTAGTGGCAGAAGCAGGACTATCCTTTCTAGGGCTTGGTACACAACCTCCCACCCCGAGTTGGGGTACTATGTTGAATGAGGGGAGAAAATTCCTCCTCATCGCCCCTCATCTGACTACCTTTCCCGGTCTTGCAATCATGATAGTCGTATTAGGGCTCAACTTTCTCGGTGACGGGATAAGGGACATATTTGATCCTCAAAAGAGAAGATAACCGTTCACAGTTCACGGTTTACAGTTAACAGTTGATAAAAACAGAAAGTAAAAGGAAATTGAAAAAAACTGGAAACTGGAAACTGATAACTGTGAACGGATACAAGAAAAGATAGGTTAAATAGTTACAAAGATAGATTACCTTTACGGTTTTATGGTCTTCTGCATGATATCTCCCCAGAAATTTTTTTTAATGTAATGACATGTTTTACATTCGATTGTCTGACTGAATAATTCATTGCTGTATAACCCGGTTACCTTATCGACATGCTCATCAGGCAAAAAATCTCTGTGTACATGGCAGCTCTGACAGTACTCATTTATAACCCTGTTATTTTTATATGAGGAAAATTTACCCTTAAATGCCTTGTCCAGTAAGGTTCTGGTACAACCTATAGATATTATAAACAGGAGAGCCATTAAGAGAGGGAAGACCTTTTTAAACTTTTCTATTCTTAGTTTCCTTATCATAAACTTTTTGGTTCTTTCATAATGTATTTTCGACCGGGCCCTTCAAGAATCAACAAATGTCCCTCAGATACTGAATCAGCAATCTTACACAGACACCGGTTGCACCTTTGGGGATATATGATTTCCCGCTTTTCTCCCATGCTACCCCGGCAATATCGAGATGTGCCCATTTATATTTTGATGCAAACTTTTTCAAAAATGCCGCAGCAGTTATAGTGCCTGCTGATCCACCTCCGGTATTTTTCATATCTGCAATATCACTCTTTATCTGTTCGCTGTACTCATCCCACAGAGGGAATTCCCATACCCTCTCGCCTGTTACCTCACCAGCCTTTTTGAGTTCCTTTTGTAATCTATCATCATTACCCATAATGCCCATGGCCTTATTTCCCAGTGCAATAACACAGGCATAGGTAAGTGTAGCGATATCTATAACTGCTCTGGGGTTGTATCTCTCTGCATATGTAAGTGCATCAGCAAGTATCAGACGCCCTTCTGCATCAGTGTTTGTTACCTCTATGGTCTTGCCGGACATGGATCTAAGTATATCTCCCGGTTTGTTCGCCTTCCCGCTCGGAAGATTCTCTGTGGCAGGGACAAGGCCTACAAGGTTGACAGGGAGTTTAAGAGATGCTGCGGCCTGCAGTGTACCCATTACTGCTGCGCCACCTGACATATCATCCTTCATATCCTCCATCCCTTTACTCGACTTAAGGGATATTCCACCACTGTCAAAGGTAAGTCCCTTCCCGACAAGGACAATAGGGTGGTTATCCTTCTTATCCCCTTTATACTCCAGGATGATAAATTTTGGGGGCTGGTCACTCCCTTTTGCGACGCTAAGAAAGGCGCCCATTCCCAGACTCTCCATATTTGATCTGTTCAATATCCTGCACTTTATATCTGATTCCTTTGCAATCCTTTTTGCCTCTTCTGCAAGAAACGTAGGGGTAGCAGTATTCCCTGGCTGGGATACAAGGTCCCTGACAAATGACACTGATTGTGAGATATTTGTCCCGATATCAACACCCCTTTTTATCTCCTTCCTATCTCCTTTTGGGGATATTAACAGGATGATTTCCTTTACCCTCTTGATCTCCTTCCTCTTTTCTGTCTTATAATCGTCAAAGTTATATAACGAGAGGATAGACCCCTCTGTCACTGCCTGTGCAATATCAACACTATATTTCTTTTTTACACTTAACGTACACAGAGTTGTACCGAATCTATTAATCCCTAACTTATGTACAGAACGACTTGAGGTGCCGGCAACCTCCCTCAGCCTTTCAATGGTAAACTCATTTTCCTTGCCAAGACCTATAAGCACAATCCTTTCGGCATTTAGTCTGCCTAATGTGTATATGGTGGCAGTCTGGTTTATCTTCCCTTCGAAATCCTTATCTTTGAATATGCTGGTGATAGCACCTCCAAGCTCTCTGTCTATATCCTTTACCGGACCTTGCAGCTTTTCTCCCTCAAAACAACCAACCACCAGACACTTAGTTTTGTAACTTAAAATTTCATCCTTTTTTATTGTGATTTTCATAATCTCTCCTTTGGTATCCACATCTCTTTTCAATAATCTATAAAGTTATCATTAGTTTACTTAAAACTTTAAGAAGTGGCAAGTAAATTTTTTGCAGGTTTCCAGTATCTAAAAAAACATTCACCATCCTCATTCCAATACCCCTCCCACACAAGGCCCTTGTTATGACAGACCTGTTGTGATAAATTTAAATATAAATAAGCATAGGAGACAAACTAATGTCAACGCCAATTGAAATAACAGCAGGACATGTTACACTGAAAGGAGAACTATTCGATACTGAAACAGCAAAGGCTATAATAAAGGCCCTCCCTTTTAATGTCCCTTTCAATACATGGGGAGATGAATTTTATTTTGAGATTCCAATAGAAAAGACGTATCTGGATGATACAGCTACGTCCGGACTAAAGGTAGGAGATATAGGGTATTGGCCTACCGGTAATGCCATGTGCCTCTTCTTTGGCAGGACCCCGATGAGCACGAATGATGAACCTGTCCCGGCAAATGATGTGAATATAATCGGAAGGATAACAGGCAATCCTTATATCTTAAGAGAGGTAATGTCTGCTAAAGATATCTCTATTAAAAGGGGCGGAGGATGAAAATCAGTGCTGTGGTTAGTGGAATAGCTGAAATGAGTCTCTATGGGTGGGTGGCATGGACAAACTTGTTTGTCCGTGCAGAGGATGAAAGGGTGTTTTCAGGCAGTGCCTTACGATTGTCGATTTAAAAGGAAAAGGAAGCAGCAGATGAAAAAGGTAGCATTTATATGTTATGGAAATGCATGTCGGAGTCAGATGGCTGAAGGACTTTCCATGAAGTATGGGGATGGCCTGTATCAGGCTTATTCCGCAGGGACTAATCCATTAGGCAGAGTGCCTTCAGAGGTCTATGAGGTTATGAAAAAGCGCGGGATTGATATCTCAGATCAGTACTCCAAAGGACTTGGTGATATTCCTCTTAATGACATGGATTTTGTTATCACAATGGGTAACTGTTCTGCTAATAGCATATGTCCTGCACATTTTGCCGGTAATAAAATCGATTGGTATATCCCTGATCCCTATGGTGAAACAATGACTGATTTTGAGCATGTATGTCGTATTATTGAGGAAAGGATCAAGGAATTTATAAGAATATATTTTTA
>QIDP01000045.1 GCA_003229375.1 Nitrospirota bacterium | reverse complement strand
GATGGATACAGTCTTTTAAGGATATAAACAACGATTTCAGACCTGACTTTGATTCTGAGAATGTCTTCAATTCCTCCCTATTCAATCCTTATTAAGATTTATACATCCACATATGGCTATACCCAAAAATGTTGCCACTAATAAATAACGAATAATTTTTATCGCTCTTCCTTTTATTGTCAATATTCTTGTCACACTTAACTTGTTGATTTTTCTGTAGTAGCTCAAAATATATCTATATTTTTGTCAGCATTTTTGTCAATATTTTGTATCTTTGCCAAGATGGTATATAAGGGGGACCAGAAAAATTATCCTTGAAGTCCCTTGACTTTTGTTTATTCATGTACTATAAATACATAGAGTTAGACTGCAATTGAAAGGAGAGAAGATATTTGAAGATACGCAAAGCTGTTTTCCCTGTGGCAGGTCTTGGCACAAGATTTCTTCCCGCAACAAAGGCATCTCCAAAGGAGATGCTCCCTTTGGTGGACAAACCCCTGATACAATATGTTATTGAAGAGGCAATAGAGGCAGGTATTAAGGAGGTTGTGATGATTACAGGGAGGGGAAAGAATGCCATTGAGGATCACTTTGATATCTCCTTTGAGTTAGAACATGTATTGAAGGGGAAAAACCAGAACAGCTTATTAGAAGAGATTCAAAGGATATCAAATCTTGTGGATTTCTGTTATATACGCCAAAAAGAGCCTTTAGGTTTGGGACATGCAATACTGCGGGCAAAAGAGATAATAGGGGATGAGCCATTTGCGGTTTTGTTAGGGGATGATATAATATATTCAGATATCCCTGCTATCAAACAACTGATAGATATATATGAAAAATATCAGTCCTCTGTTATTGCTGTTGAAGAAGTAGAAAAAAAGTATATATTTAATTATGGTGTAATTGAACACAAAAAGGTTGCTGATAGCGTATATCAGATATCAAATCTGGTTGAAAAGCCATTACCTGATAAGGCTCCCTCTAATCTGGCGATTATCGGGAGATATATTCTAACCCCGGAAATATTTGATATATTAGAGAAGACAAAGCCGGGTAGAGGAGGGGAGATTCAACTCACTGATGGATTGAATGATATGTTAAAGCATCAGGTTATATACGGATATAAGTTTGAAGGGAAGAGGTATGATGCAGGGAACAAATTGGGATTTTTAAAGGCTACAGTGGAATTTGCCTTGAGAAGACCTGATCTAGGGGAGGAATTCAGGAACTATTTAAAGGGTTTGGAATTAACTTAAAAAGGAAAATAGCTCCATGGAGGTTGATAATAAAAAGGGACATTCCGGTCGAATAACCCTCATAGAGATGGGGGCTAGAAGTTTATATAACTATCTATCTATAGAGATATCGGGGAAGGATTATATCTTAGGGGAGACAAGTTTTATTATGATAGATATATATGAAACACAGGATAATTTATATGTAGAGGCAGAGGTCCCGGGGATGACGGCAGAAGATATCCGGGTATATCTGGATGGGGGGAATCTGACTATAGAGGGGGTTAAACAGGAGGAAAGGCTTCACAGCGAGGGGAGGATAAATTTCCTGTGTATGGAGCGGGCTTTTGGTCCATTTAAACGGATCATTAATATTCCGTCGGCTGTAAATACTCATAATATAAAGGCCTCGTATGCTGATGGTATCCTGACTGTCTGTTTGCCCAAGAATGTTGAGAGAAGAAAGGCCTATAAACGTATAGCCATTGAGTGAAAGGAATTTAAGATATGGGAAGTGTGGGTAAGGAAGAGATAAATCAGGATATCCAGACAGATATTAATATACCGGATGAACTACCATTGCTGCCGGTAAGGGATATTGTTGTCTTCCCTTACATGATTATACCTCTTTTTGTTGGCAGGGAGTCTTCCATAAATGCAGTCAATGAGGCGCTCGCCTCACACAGGATGCTGGTTCTGGTATCTCAGAAGGACGCCAGTGTTGAGTCCCCGGCTCCAGGGGATCTCTATGATGTGGGTACTATCGTAATGGTTATAAGGATGCTGAGACTCCCTGATGGAAGAGTGAAGATACTTATTCAGGGAATGGCAAAGGCAAAGATTGAAAAGTATCTAGTGAATAAGCCTTTTTATAAGATAAAGATAAAGAAATTAGAGGAGCCGCCGGAGATAGAGGAGAAGCCTCTTAGACTGGAAGCGCTAATGCGGAATATCAAAGAACAGATGAGTAAGGCCGTCTCCATGGGGAGGATAGTCTCACCTGATATATTAATGATGATTGACCAACTGACGTCTCCCGGGAAGCTGGCAGATATAATAGCCTCAAATTTAGGGTTAAAGATAGAGGATGCACAGCAGGTTTTAATGATAATGGATTCTGAGGAGCGTCTCACAAAGGTGGGAGAACTTTTGAATAAGGAGATAGAGCTCCTCAACATGCAGCAGATGATACAGACAGAGGCGCAAGAAGAGATATCAAAGACACAGAGGGAGTACTATCTTAGAGAACAACTCAAGGCTATTCAAAAGGAACTCGGAGAGGCAGATGAAAAGGGAGAAGAGATAAGTGAGTTCAAGGAGAAGATAACCCAGGCTAAGATGTCTCCGGAGGTAGAGAAAGAGGCATTGAAACAATTGAGACGTCTTGAAAAGATGTATCCTGAATCTGCAGAGGCTACTACTGTGAGGACCTATCTGGAGTGGATGACCGAGATTCCATGGACCAGATCAACAAAGGATAATCTTGATATTAAGAAGGCATCCGCTGTTCTGGATGAGGATCACTATGATCTGGAGAAGGTAAAGGAGAGGATACTCGAATACCTGGGGGTGAGAAAGTTAAAGAAAAAGATGAAAGGCCCCATACTCTGTTTTGTTGGCCCCCCGGGGGTCGGCAAGACCTCTCTGGGTAAATCTATTGCACGTGCACTTGGCAGAGAGTTTGTCAGGATATCTCTCGGTGGAGTCAGGGATGAGGCAGAGATAAGGGGACACAGAAGAACCTATGTTGGCGCCCTTCCCGGAAGGATAATACAGGGGATACGTCAGGCAAACTCCAACAACCCTGTCTTTATGATGGATGAGGTTGACAAGATCGGAGCGGATTTTAGAGGAGATCCTTCTGCTGCACTATTAGAGGTCCTTGATCCTGAGCAGAATTACTCATTTACGGATCACTACTTAGCTGTTCCGTTTGATCTGTCCGGTGTAATGTTTATCACCACAGCGAACCTTACAGATCCTATTCCATCAGCCCTAAAGGACAGAATGGAGGTAATCAGACTTCCGGGTTACACTGAGGAGGAAAAACTAAAAATTGTACATAAATATCTTATTCCAAGACAACTGGAGGAACACGGTATAACTAAGAGTATACTCAAGATATCGGATAAGGCCATTATGAAGGCCATTTTTCAGTACACAAGAGAGGCCGGTTTGAGGAATATAGAGAGGGAGATCGCTACAATATGTCGTAAGGTAGCTAAGAATATTGCGGAAAATGGAAAGAAGGTATACAGGATAAATGTAGGCAATCTGCATAAGTATTTAGGGGTGAGGAAATATCTCCCTGAAATGGAACAGGAGAACAGTCAGGCCGGTGTGGCAGCAGGATTGGCATGGACCCAGGCAGGTGGAGAGATCATGTATATTGAGGTAACCACCATGAAGGGTAAAGGCACTTTGACTCTTACAGGTCAACTCGGTGATGTAATGAAAGAATCTGCTCAAGCAGCCATGAGCTATACGCGCTCAAGGGTCAAGGAACTTGGATTGGCCGAGGATTTCTATGCCAAAACAGATATACATATACATGTACCGGCAGGTGCAATACCTAAGGACGGGCCTTCGGCAGGGATTACAATGGCAACAGCGCTCATTTCTGCCCTGACCAATGTATCTGTGAGCAAGGATGTAGCCATGACCGGGGAGATAACCTTGAGAGGACGGATTCTCCCTATCGGGGGGTTAAAGGAGAAGGTACTTGCAGCGAGAAGGGCAGGTATGAAGACAGTGATTCTCCCAAAGGGAAATGATAAGGACATAGAAGAGATTCCAAAGAAGATCAGAGAGGATATAAATTTTATCTTTGTCAAGAATATGGATGAGGTATTAAAAGAGGCATTGAAGAAGACGGTAGGCAGTAAAAATTAAACGTAAGCGTTCACAGAACACTGAAATTGGAAATTAGAAAAAAATGAAGAAGGATATTGACAGTATGACTCCATGAGTCAGATGCATTAAAATACCAAATAGTAATTGAAAAACTTGGTCCAAAGTTGAATGCGTTTATCAACAGCACAAAAATATGATAACACAAATTTTCAATTTCAAATTTCGAACCGTGAACGGTTACATAAATTCAAACAAATCTATCAAAAATATTACCCCATGTGGTTTCCTATAAAAAAACTATCTGATAAAATTACCAGAAGATCTATCTTAAAAGGGTTTAGTGCCTCTCTGTTTCAGATGGCGATTTTTAGTTATCTTCCATTTATTACACCTAGAATTATTTCAATAACAAATAAGACAAGGATCAACAAAAAAGACACGCCGGCACAGGACATTATAGACAGATTTATGGGGGAGACCCTTGTTTATGATATAAGTTTTCTCTGGTTCAAAAGGGCTGCAAATGGTGTTCTCTCGCTTAGAGAAGAGAATGGGGAATATGTAGCTACGCTGGAGGCAGAGACAAAGGGATTTATAGGGTGGCTTACTGCCTATCGAAAGTATGTCTTCAGGGCATATTTATATCCGGTTGATAACAAAAGAGGTCTAAGATCCAGGATATTTGAGAGGTATGCAATTGTTAAAAAAAATGAGGAAAAGGTCATTACCTATCTGGATCATGACAATCGTTTGATGTCATGGAGGGAATATAAATTAGGGGTGCTGGTAAAGATCGGGAGTGAGCCAATTCCGGAAAATATAGTATATTATGATGTCCTCTCTGCATTTTACAATTTCCGTAACGGTTTTTACGGAGATATAGAGAAGGGAAGAGAATATGTGGTTACAACTATACCTCAAAAGGGAGAGTACGAGATAACTATAAGGATGGCAACAGATGAAGAAGAGGAAAAAGAGAGAAGGGGTAGAGAAAAGAGAAAAGGTGAATCCCTGATTATTGTCAAGGTCCCCAAAGAGATATTCGAATCAAAGACAGGGGAGGTAAAGATATGGCTCTCCGGGTCGCTTGTCCCTATAGAGGTAACAGTAAAGGATTATATAGGGTTTGGAGATGTGACAGGGTATTTAAAAAATGGCTTATAAGGATATCAGAGACTTTATAAATCTACTGGATAAAAGAGGTCTGCTGAAGAAGATCACTGTTGAGGTAGCTACAGATCTGGAGATTGCAGAGATTACAGATCGTGTTTCAAAGGATAGAGGCCCTGCCTTATATTTCACGAGGCCAAAGGGATATGATATCCCTGTGTTAACCAATGCATTCGGAACAGAGGAGAGGATAAAGATGGCCTTGAATGTAGATTCTTTTAATGCTCTCTCTGATTTATTAGAATCCTTCCTCTCCTTTGAGACACCTGTAAGTCTTATAGATAAATTAAAGATACTTCCCAAATTAAAGGATATGGCAGGATACTTACCTAAGGCTGTCAAGGATGGCCCCTGTAAGGAGGTAATTATCAGGGACAACCCGTCCCTTGATATATTCCCGATTATCAAGTGCTGGCCAGAGGATGGTGGTAGATATATCACACTCCCGATGGTATTCTCCAGATCCCTTGAGGAGGGGAAAAGGAACTGTGGTATGTATCGGATGCAGGTCTATGATAAGATAACCACAGGGATGCACTGGCATATACATAAGCATGGGGCCACGCACTATAAGGAATATGAAAGCATGAAGAAGAGGATGGAGGTAGCAGTAGCAATAGGTTCTGATCCTGCTGTTGTTATATCATCCACAATTCCCCTTCCACCTGATTTTGATGAGATGATCTTTGCCGGATTCCTTAGAGGCGAGGCAGTGAAAATGGTAAAATGTGAGACAGTCGACATAGAGGTGCCTGCCAATTCAGAAATAGTCCTGGAAGGGTATGTAGACCCCTTTGAGAGGAGGGTAGAAGGACCTTTTGGAGATCATACAGGATTTTACTCATTAGAAGACGAATATCCGGTATTTCATATTACCTGTATCACCCATAGAAAAGATCCTATTTATCATGCAACAGTCGTTGGAAGGCCGCCGATGGAGGATTGTTATATGGGGTATGCCATTGAGAGACTGATGCTGCCTTTGCTTAAGAAACAGTTTCCCGAGGTAGTGGATATTCATATGCCGTTTGAAGGGGTGTTTCATAATCTGATCATAGTATCTATAAAGAAGAGCTATCCCGGACATGCACGTAAAATGATGCATGCCTTATGGGGGCTGGGTCAGGCCATGTTTTCCAAGGTCATCGTCGTAGTTGATGAGGATGTGGATGTCCAGGACAGCGGGTTAGTAATGTGGAAGGTACTTAATAATATAGACCCTGAGAGGGATATTGAATTTGTCCTTGGACCTGTCGAGACATTGGATCACGCATCCCGTCTCCCCCAATATGGTTCAAAAATGGGTGTGGATGGGACAAGAAAATGGAAAGAAGAGGGGTTTACCAGGGAATGGCCGGAAGAGAATATTATGGATAAATCGATCGTGGATATGGTGAATAGGAAGTGGAGGGAATATGGCTTGTAACCGTTCACGGTTTACAGTTAACAGTTAATGAAAACAGAATGATTCATTGAAAAAACCGTGAACTGTGAACGGTTACCTTATTTTTTCGCAGGCCCTAATGCAAAGATTAGTGAAAATATATGCCTGTTATCAACCTTATCATTGAGACCATTATAATAAGTATATTCTATTATTGCATTTGAAGTGGTCAATCCCACCCCTCCTGATACATATCTGTTCTTATATATTTTTTCCTCTGAATAGCCGCCCCGGAGAGCAATTGCCTTAACAGGGGATAATTCGACACCCAAATTGTAATTTATATCGCTACTGCTATAGTTGTCTGAATACATCTTTGCTCCATCTGCTGCGAGTTTTATAAAATCAGATAATTTGATTGCTACTCCTCCCTGAAGTTTTCGTGAAAAAGATCTCAACGATGGATCGGTCAGATTATACCCGACAATCCCTATCTTAAACATTTCACCAAATTTCAGGAGGAGACCCGCATCAAGGGTAAAATTATTTTCAGAACCAAAATCATTACTCTCTTCAGTAATATGTTTTCCGCTTACACCAATAGCAATATTTCGTGTATATTGATCTGCCAATGCCACTACATATGATGTTCTCTGATATTCAACACTGTTTATTATCTCTGAATTTTTGCTGGTTCCGAATCCCCAGTCCAGATACCTTGCTCCATTGTTGGCTCGAGAGCGGACCAGTAAGATATTGCCCATTAGTTTATTATCATATTGATCTACCCGATAATTTGCTCCAAAATAGCTTTCCTGAGATTGTTTCATCCCTGCCGGATTCCACAGCACAGAATTTGCGTCATCAGCAACTCCAACAAATGCGCCACCCATTGCAAGAGGTCTTGCACCTGTCAGATCTGCTGAGGATACAATAGTAGTGTTTGATAACAGAAATATTATTACAAATATCAAAAGGGTGATATTAGTCTTTCTCATCTTAAATTTATTTGTATCTTCTCGGTGGTTCAGACAGTTGTTTTCTCGTTCCCCATTTAACTCTCTCTTTTATTATTATAATATCAAAAAACTGATTGCGGGTCAAATTTAAGAAGTTTGACAATTATTATGGAATGTGATAAAAACACTCCATGTTTTATGAAAAGGTATTTTAGTATGGGTTTATGGATGAGGAAATAGAGATTATGGTGAGGGATAGGCTTTTCTCGTTATGAAACTATGTATTGACGATTTATTAATAAGGTTATGTCCCAGAAGGCAAAAACCATCATGGAGAGATATAGAAAAGGTGAAATTTGGTAACTACCCGGTAACTACATAGAGCGTTTCCTAAATAACATACCATACTCAACAATCTATTGTTAGACAGGCGAGACGCCTGTCCTACTGATGTTGAAGCCTAAATCCTTTGGTAGGACAGCCGTTTCGGCTGTCCTAAATATGCAATATTAATTAGAAAACGCTCTATACTTAGCTATATTCATCACCCCTTTAGCAAAGGAGGGTGAGGGGGGGATTTGGAGAACTTATAATTATAAAATCCCCCTTAATCCCCCTTTTCCAAAGGGGGAGACCCCGGTAGTTACGATTATTTTATATTGCTTTTTTTATTGATAGGTTGCTATACTAACCGTTGTCTCTATAATCTTCCATCAACGCTATTTGAAACAGTTTCACGGAATATGGAATAAGGAAGATTTTTCTTGACTATACCATGAAAAGGATTTAGATTGAAAAAACAAATGGGAAAAAAGGAGTAATAGAGGGTATGATAGTAACAAAACAAAAGCCTTTTGAAGAGATATTGAGATACACGGAAGGAGAGAAATGTATCTATATTATAGGATGCGGAGAATGCTCTACCCAGTGTCATACAGGTGGAGAGGAAGATATAAAGGATATGAAAGAAAGATTAGAAGGTGCGGGAAAGGAGGTAGTAGCTACCACACTGATCCAGGCACCATGCCAGGAGCTTGATACAGAAAGGATATTGAGGAAAAACAAGGAGCTTGTAACAAGCAGTGAGGGGATTCTTGTGCTGGCATGCGGGGCAGGTGTCCAGGCTGTTAGTGAGGCAGTGGATCGTCCTGTACATCCTGGCTGCAATTCTATGTTTCTTGGAAATATCAGACGTCGTATGCATTTTTATGAGAAATGCTCCATGTGCGGGGAGTGTGTGCTGAATGACTATGGTGGTATCTGTCCTGTTACAAGATGTCCCAAGGGGCTTCTTAATGGGCCATGTGGTGGCATTATAAACGGGAAGTGTGAGGTGGATTCAGAAAAAGTATGTGTCTGGGGACTTATATATGAAAGGATGGAGGAGGGGATAAAAGCGGATGGATTGATGAGGATATATTCTCCGAAGAATTATGGGGTTTGTGTGAGGCCGGGTAAGATAGAATGAAAGGTTAAGGAGGTATGAAATGAAATTAGATGACATGATGAAAAAAGGCGGTAACGGTGGATATAAAAAGGGACCGCAGTTTGATCTCCCTTTCAAGATACCGGACTTTAAAGGAAAGACAGGATTGATTATAGGAGTAGTAGGGATTTTGGTATTGTTTTCAATCTTGAGTTCTGTATTCTATTCCATTGATACTGAAGAGGTTGGTGTAATCCAGCGATTCGGTAAATATGTAAGGACAACGCAGCCGGGACTTCATATGAAGCTTCCTCTGGGGATAGAAAGGCTTACCAGAGTAAAGGGATTTCAATATATATTTACAGAGGAATTTGGTTTTAGAACAGTAACCCCGGGTGTAAGGAGTAGATTTGCTCAGCAAGGGTTTGAAAGTGAGTCTTTGATGTTAACAGGTGATCTTAATTCCTCTGTAGTGGAATGGGCTGTTCAATATAAGATCAAAAATTCTGAAAACTATCTGTTTAATGTAAGGGATGTTACAGGTACGATAAGGGATATATCTGAGGCAGTTATGCGTGAGGTGGTAGGAGACAGGAGCGTTGATGAGGTATTGACAATAGGGAGAAGGGAGATAGGCACCGAGGTAGAGAAAAAGATGCAGGAGATACTCGACTTTTATAATACAGGGATTGATGTAGATATTGTAAAGCTGAGGGGCGTGAATCCGCCG
Source organism: Nitrospirota bacterium (assembly GCA_003229375.1). GTDB lineage: Bacteria > Nitrospinota > Nitrospinia > SZUA-224 > SZUA-224 > SZUA-224. The sequence continues at coordinate 1,821 of QIDP01000045.1, read as the reverse complement.
GACCCGGTAAAGCCATCATTCAATGAGGTGAATGAGTCAAAACAGGAGAAAGAAAAAATGATCAATCAGGCATGGGAGACTTACAATAAGGCAATACCTGAGGCAAAGGGTGAGGCAGAGAGAACTATCAGAAAGGCAGAGGGGTATGCCCTGGACAGGATCAACAGGGCACAAGGTGAGGCAAATAGATTTATAGCAGTCTGGAAGGCATATAAGAAGTCAAAGGATGTGACAAAGAAGAGGCTTTATTTGGAGACAATGCGGGAGATCCTGCCAGGACTGGATAGAAAATATATTATTGATTCTGATCAAAAAGGGTTGCTCCAGTTTTTAAATTTAAGCGGTGAAGAAAAGGAGGGAATAAGATGAAAAAAATAGCCATGCCGATATTAGGATTGATTGCCATCGGTTTAATAATAGTTTTAAGTAGCGCATTTTATATTATTGATGAGAGAGAAAATGTAGTCATTACACGATTTGGCAAACCAGTAAGATCCACGATTCAAAAACCTGGACTGCATATAAAAACACCCTTTGTTGAGGATGTAAACTATTTTCCAGAGCAACTCCTGGAATGGGATGGAAAACCAGAGCAGGTCCCGACAAAGGATAAAAGATATATCTGGGTTGATACAACTGCAAGATGGAAGATCGTTGATCCTCTCAAATTCTTTCGCTCCGTTGTAAATGAGGGTGAGGCCCAGTCACGTCTTGATAATATCATTGAGGCAGCCACAAGGGATTATATCACGGATTATTCCCTGATCGAGGTGGTCAGAGATACAAACAGAGAGATGATCAGTACCGAGAAGGAGATTCAGTTAACACACGTGGAGGCCATTGAAAAGATCAAATTTGGGAGGAATAAGATAACCAGGGGGATTTTAGACCAGGCCTCGAAGATAGTATCTGATTATGGAATAGAACTGGTGGATATACGGATAAAGAGGATAAACTATGTAAAAGATGTCCAAAGAAAGGTATTTGACAGGATGATATCCGAGAGAAAGAGGATAGCAGAAAAATACAGGTCCGAGGGAAAGGGAAAGAGATCAGAGATAGAGGGAGAAAAGGAGAAAGAGCTGAAAAGGATTACATCAGAGGCATATAAAAAGGCACAGGAGATAATAGGTAAGGCAGATGCCGAGGCAACAAAAATATATGCCTCTGCATTTAACAAAGACCCGGATTTTTATTCTTTTACTCAGACCTTAGATACCTATAAAGATACTATTGATGAAAATAGCTGGCTGATTATGTCCACTGATAGTGATTACTTTAAGTATTTAAAAGGGTATTAATCTGATTAAATGATTAGTTGATTGGTTGATGACCTCTTCAGTTATTCAACCAGTCAACTATGATTCTTCTCCTCTTTCTTTTCTTTATCATTATTTCCCTCCTTGAGTGTAGCAGTTATATCTATGTCATCATTTATCTCCTTGGTGGCCTTTTTGAAATTTTTTATCCCCTTTCCTAGTCCTGCGCCAATCTCAGGGAGTTTGCCTGCCCCGAATATTATCAGGATTATAACCAGTATAATCACTAATTCTGTTGTTCCGATACCAAACATCTTCCTCACCTCCAATTTTTTTTACAAAAGACCTTTAGTTTTAATTATATCACATATCCCTTAAGGTCAAGAAAAAAAATCGTAACTACTCAGGTTGTTTAGACTGTAGTCTGTTAGAACTGCGCAAAGAACGAATCAAGGATCCCAATACCTTTTAAGACTCTACAAGTTTTAACTCACAGCCGGTAAAATTGTTTTCATGCAAGTATTCTAAACGCTTCGACAGGCCGAATTGATAATGCAATTCC
>QIDP01000046.1 GCA_003229375.1 Nitrospirota bacterium | reverse complement strand
AAATACTTCATACTTAAAATCTTTCAGGCTAGTGATCCTATCCCGATACCTCTACCTGTACCGTAGTAATTGGGAGAAGAGCCAAAAAATTTAAAGAAATAGCAAGAGAAAAACTTAATTCATAGTTCAATCTTTATGAGTCATAAGTTACAAGTTAATTTAACAGAAAGGAGTAAGGTCTTGGCTGATAAAGATCATTACGATCTTGTGGTAATAGGGAGTGGTCCTGGCGGGTATGTAGCATCCATCAGGGGCGCCCGGGTTGGTATGAATGTGGCCCTGGTGGAAAGAGACAGGGTTGGAGGGGTCTGCCTCAATTACGGTTGTATACCGACAAAGACGTTACTGCAAAATACAGAGGTGTTATCTCTTTTTCAGAGGAGCAAGGAGTTTGGAATAACAATAGATAACCTGATGGCCGATTTCAGTAAGGCAGTGGACAGGAGTAGAAGGGTAGCTAACAGGTTATCAAAGGGTGTTGAGTATCTCCTGAAGAAGAATAAGATAGAACTTATCAGGGGTGATGCAATGTTTCTTTCTCATCAGGCGCCAACAAAAAAGATAGGGATTACAGATGAGAAGGGGAAGGATATAAGAGAGATCACAGGAAGGAATATAATTGTAGCCACAGGGTCCAGGGCCAAATCTATGCCAGGTGTGAACATAGATGGGAAAAAGATAATTACCAGCAACGAGGCGATCCTTCTTAAGGATCTTCCTGAATCCATGATTATACTTGGTGGCGGGGCCATAGGTGTGGAGTTTGCTTATATCTTTGCTATATACGGAGTAAAGGTGACAATAATAGAGATGCTTCCACATATACTACCCCTGGAAGATAGTGAGATAACAGCTATACTCGAAAGATCATTCAAAAAAATCGGGATAGATATAATGACAGGATACAGGGTGGAAAGTGTTATGGCAGGTGGCAAGGGGGTAAAGGTAACCCTTAGTTCGGCAGAAGGCAGATCAGAAGAAAAGGAATCAGATATTGTATTAGTGGCTACAGGGAGAGAGCCCAATAGTGAGGGAATAGGATTACAGGAAATGAATATAACCATGGAGAAGGGATATATAAAGGTAAATACCACAATGGAGACAGATGCTGCCGGCATTTATGCTATAGGTGATGTAGCCGGTCAGCCTTTGCTTGCTCATGCTGCCATGGCTGAGGGTATAACTGCCGTGGAGACTATTGCCGGCAAGAAGAACCCCCTTCCTGACCGTCTCAATATCCCGAATTGTACCTACTGTCATCCTCAAGTGGCGAGTGTAGGACTCAGTGAGGAAGAGGCTAAAAAGAAAGGTTATGACATAAAGATAGGAAGATTTCCATTCAGGGCAAATGGTAAGGCAGTTGCTATGGGTAAGACAGATGGCATGATAAAGATAATTGCCGATGCAAAGAATAAGGAGATCCTTGGAGCACATATAATCGGGCCCGAGGCAACCGAGCTGATCGGAGAGATTGCATTGGCTAAATCTTTTAAGTTGACCCCTTCAGAGATAAGTAAGACTGTCCATGCACATCCTACCCTTTCAGAGATGATTATGGAGGCAAGTAGTGCAATATATGAAGATGCGATACACATCTAAATCCTAATTTTTTTCTTGACAAAAAGGGATGTAGCTGATATTTTAATTATTAGCACTCTCTTCGGGTGAGTGCTAAAATTTGTAGATTCTCATATAACAAATCACACAAGGCTGGAGTTTAAGCCGTTAAGCAGCATGTGGTCGAGGATTTCTTCTGTCCCGTTCTCAGCCTGTTCGGGGCTATTCCCGGACCGGTAACACAATGTAATTTGTTATATGGAAGTCCTGTAAAATGGGGAAGCCCAGATGGTACATGATATAGATGAAAGAAGTCAGTTTATATTAAAAGCGATTGTGCAAAGCTATATAATGAATGTCGAGCCTGTAGGCTCACGGACCGTCTCCAAGATGTATGGAGTTGAAATTAGCCCGGCTACTATAAGGAATGTCATGTCCGATCTTGAGGAGATGGGCTATCTGGAGCAACCACATACATCTGCGGGGAGGATACCGACCGATAAGGGATACAGGTTTTATGTTGATAGCTTGATAGATATTCCAATTTTGGCAAAAGCAGAGTCTGACAGGATAAATAAAAATTATGAATCAAAGCTTACTGAAATTGAAAAGGTTATGGAGTCAACCTCAAGGTTGCTGTCATATATATCAAGGCAAGCCGGCATAGTACTCCTTCCGCGATTTACCACTATAACCTTCAGGCATATTTCATTTATAAAGATGCGTGATAATCAAGTACTTGCGATCTTTGTTTCAGAATCAGGGGTAGTACAGAACAAGGTTATCAGACTGGAGGAGGATCTCAGACAGGAAGAGCTTGATACCATTACTGCGTATCTTAACAGCGAGTTTGGCGGATTGACGCTCAAGATGATCAGGGAGAGGATAATCGAGATAATGGCTAACGATAAAAGGGAGTATGATAATCTGCTGCGGAAGGCAATGGATCTGAGCCAAAAGGCGTTTCTTGAGGGGAGTATAGAGGAAGATATATATGTTGGCGGTACAACGAATATCCTTGAACAGCCGGAATTTATTGCGGATGTGGAGAAGATGAAGACGATATTTAAGGCGTTTGAGGAGAAGGCAAAGCTTATAAAGATACTCGACAAATGTCTTGAGGAAGAGGGTATACATATAGTGATCGGCGCCGAGAGTGAAATTCAGGAGATTAGAGACTGCAGCCTGGTAACACACACGTATAAGCATGGAGATTCTGTGCTGGGGGTGTTGGGTATCTTTGGGCCAAAAAGGATGGAGTATCCCAGGATCATTGCTATAGTTGACTATACAGCAGGGATTGTCAGCAAGATTCTGAGTGGTGAACCCTCTTAAAATCGGCATGAGTGAGCTAAAGTTAAAAGATTATATTCCCTTAACTTTAGGTACTTTCGTTCACTATCCTGGAGTCAGGAGTCAGAATGAAAAAGAAACCGGCAAGGTATTTTCAAGACTTAATAGGGTGGCAAAAAGCACATCGATCTGCTTTATCTATTTATCGTTTTAAAGAAGTCAGCAAGTTGCCGGAGGCATACACTGCTTCTATTCTGGCTTCCGACTCCTGAATTCTGTCTCCTGAGTAGTTACTAACTTAGTTATAAGTCATGAGTTATAAGTTAATTTAAATAAAGGGTGCCTTATTATGGATAATAATGAATCTGTAGAGAATCTGGTTACAGAAGAAAAAGAGGTTGTAGATACAAAAAAGGAGGAAAAGGAAGAGATTGCAAAGGATGCAGAGCGGTCAGATGCGGATAGGACCATCAAACTCGAAAAGGAGTTAGAGGAGAAGAAAAAGGAGGCTGAATCTAACCTTGACAGGCTCCTCAGACTTCATGCAGAATTTGAAAACTACAAAAAGAGGATATCAAAGGAACAGATTGAATTTGCAAAGTTTGTGAATGAGAATCTGCTAAAAGAGCTTCTTCCTGTACTGGATAACTTAGAGAGGGCTGTCAACTCAGCGAAGAATGATAAAGTATTCGACTCTCTGAAAGAAGGGGTGGATATGACCTTAAAACAGTTTTCCAGTGTTTTAGAAAAGGCTGGATTAAAGGAGATAACAAGTATCGGGGAAACATTTGATCCGAACAGACATGAGGCGCTGCTAATGATCGAATCGGATGAGCATGAGAAAAATACTATTGTTGAGGAACATCAAAAAGGATATCTATTAAATAACAGGGTATTAAGACCATCAAAGGTGGTAGTTTCGAAGAAAAATAAAACACAAAAGGAGGAATGCAAGAATGAGTAAAGTGATAGGGATAGATTTGGGGACCACTAATTCATGTGTGGCTATAATGGAAGGCGGGGATCCAAAGGTAATATCTAATGCCGAAGGGAGCAGGACAACCCCATCAATGGTAGCATTTACCGAAGATGGGGAGCGACTGGTAGGGCAGATAGCAAAGAGACAGGCAGTTACTAATCCGGAGAATACTGTATTCTCGGTCAAAAGATTCATAGGAAGGAAGTACAGATTCCCAGGGACCAAGAAGCTTGTAGAGACAAGCCCCTTCGAGACTATTGAGACACCTAATGGAGATATCAAGGTCGTTATAAGGGGTAAGGAGTACAGCCTCCCTGAAATATCTGCGATGGTCCTTCAGAAGATGAAGCAGACTGCAGAGGATTATCTCGGGGAAAAGGTTACAGATGCAGTTATAACAGTTCCTGCGTATTTTAATGATAGCCAGCGCCAGGCCACCAAGGATGCCGGTAAGATTGCCGGATTGAATGTACAGAGGATAATCAATGAGCCAACAGCAGCATCCCTTGCTTATGGACTGGATAAAAAGAAGGATGAAAAGATCGCTGTATACGATCTGGGAGGGGGGACATTTGATATATCAATCCTTGAACTGGGAGACGGAGTATTTGAGGTCAAATCGACAAATGGTGATACCTATCTTGGGGGAGATGATTTTGATGAAAGGATAATTAACTGGCTGGCTGATGAGTTCAAAAAGGATCAGGGCATTGATCTCAGAGGGGATAAGATGGCCCTCCAGCGATTAAAGGAGGCAGCGGAAAAGGCAAAATGTGAGCTTTCCTCCTCCATTAAGACAGATATCAATCTACCATTTATTACTGCTGATGCCAGCGGGCCCAAACATATGAATATAACACTATCAAGGGCAAAGTTAGAACAGATGCTGGATGACCTTATAGAGAAGACGATTGCACCATGCAGAATTGCACTTGAAGATGCAGGATTACAGCAAAAGGATATAGATGAGGTAATCCTGGTTGGCGGTCAGACCAGAATGCCTATGGTTCAGACCAGGGTAAAGGAGTTCTTTGGAAAGGAGCCTCATAAGGGGGTAAACCCTGATGAGGTTGTGGCGATTGGCGCTGCTATACAGGGAGGCGTTCTTACAGGGGATGTAAAGGATGTACTACTTTTGGATGTTACACCTTTATCATTAGGGATCGAGACCCTGGGTGGAGTTGCTACCAGGCTTATTGAGAGGAATACTACCATCCCTACCAAGAAGACCCAGACATTCTCTACAGCGGCTGACAATCAGACCGCTGTCAGTATCCATGTGGTTCAGGGGGAACGTGAGATGGCTGCTGACAACAAGACTCTGGGGAGGTTTGACCTTGTGGGTATTCCGTCAGCACCAAGAGGTATGCCGCAGATAGAGGTTGCATTTGATATAGATGCCAATGGAATAGTCCATGTCTCTGCAAAGGATCTTGCTACCGGTAAGGAACAGTCTATAAAGATAACCGCATCGAGCGGGCTTTCTCAGGAAGAGATAGAGAGGATGGTAAAAGAGGCAGAGGCGCATGCAGAGGAGGACAGGAAAAAGAAGGACCTGATCGATACCCGTAATCAGGCAGATGCTCTTGTATATACCACTGAGAAGACCCTGTCAGAGCATAAAGATAAGATAGATGAGAATGAGATAAAGAATATAGAGGCAGCGGTTGAGGAGCTTAAAAAGGTAAAGGATAGTAATAATATCGAAGAAATCAAGAAGAAGATGGAAGAGGTTACAAAGACATCACATAAACTGGCAGAGGCGATGTATGCAAAGACAAAACAGGAAGAGCAACCACAAGGTGACCAAAAGACCCAGGGTAGTGAAGAGAAGTCAAAAGATAAAGATGATGATGTAGTGGATGCTGACTTTGAAGAGGTTGATGGGAAATAGATATAGATTTCCATATAACAAATTACACTGCATTATCAGTTGAAATCCTCGACGACGTACCACTCAGTACGCCTTACTCGGATTTCTCCTTCTAGCCTTGTGTAATTTATTATCTGAAAAATCTATAAGATGTCACGGAGGGGCGTTATAATTGAGCAAACGTGATTACTACGAGGTACTTAGTGTCCACAAAAATGCCAGTGATGTGGAGATAAAGAAGGCCTATCGAAGACTGGCATTAAAATATCACCCTGATAAGAATCAGGGCGACAAGGATGCTGAAGAAAAATTCAAGGAGGCCTCAGAGGCATACGAGGTTCTCAGCGATCCACAGAAGAGAGTCCAGTATGATCAGTTCGGTCATACTATGAACAGTGCCGGAGGATTCGGCGATGGCGGGTTCGGAGGATTCGGCGATATATTTGGCGATATATTTGGTGATTTCTTTGGGAATACGACCACAAAGAGGAGGCCCTATGTAGAGAGGGGATCTGATCTTCGTTACAATCTGGAGATATCCTTTGAAGAGGCTGCCCTTGGTGTAGAGACGAAGATCAAGTTTCCGAGGATGGAGACCTGTTCATCCTGTTATGGTAGCGGTGCTAAGAAAGGAACAGATCCTATGGTCTGTCCAACCTGCAGCGGGAGCGGGCAGGTAAGATTCCAGCAGGGGTTTTTCACTATAAGCAGGACATGCAACCAGTGCGGTGGAAGGGGAAGAATGGTTAAAGAACGATGCCCTGACTGTGCTGGCAGAGGAAAGGTACGTAAAGAGAGGACTCTTTCTGTAAGAATTCCTCCCGGGGTTGAAGAGGGAACACGTCTTAAACTGAATGGAGAAGGAGAGGTAGGGACGTATGAAGGCCCCTCTGGTGACCTCTATGTGGTTCTCAGCATCAAAGAACACCCTATATTTCTGAGAAACGGAACCGATATTATCTGCGAAATGCCTATAAGTTTTACCCAGGCGGCCTTAGGATGTGAGATCGAAGTTCCCACACTGGTAGGCAAGACGACCCTTAATATCCCTCACGGAACACAGACAGGAAGGGTCTTCAGGTTGAAAGGGAAAGGGATAGCAGATCTGCATGGATATGGAATTGGGGATGAATTAGTAAGGGTTGTTATTGAGACACCAACAAAGCTTAGCGCAAAACAGAGGGAGCTGATAGAGGAATTTGCCAGGATTAGTGGTGAGGATGTAAACCCTTTGAGTAAGAGTTTTTTTAGTAAGGTAAAAAATCTTTTTGGATAGGGGCCAACTTCGGGGGACATTAAATGGCAAAGGTGCTTGTTGTATATTATTCACGTACAGGTAATACCGAAAAAATGGCTAAACTTATAGGTGAAGGGGTCAAAGAAGGCGGTGTAGAGGTTGAAGTAAAAAAAGTGGAGGATGTGAATGCTGAAGATATGCTGGATTTTGACGGCATAATCATGGGATCTCCCACCTATTATGGCTCTATGGCAGCCGAACTCAAAAAACTGTTGGATGATAGTGTGAAGTTCCATAGAAAGTTAGATGGCAAGGTAGGAGCTGCCTTCAGTTCCTCTGCAAATATAGGTGGTGGAAATGAGACGACCATTATGGATATACTAAAGGCATTTCTAATCCATGGTATGATAATACAGGGCGACCACAAAGGAGATCATTATGGTCCTGTGGCCATTGGTTCTCCGGATAAGAGAAGCACCGGGGGATGTAAAAGGATGGGACAGAGGGTAGCAGAGCTTGTAAAGGCCATTAGGTGAATTTTCGTTGTCAATGCTCAATTGGAAACATCTATCATATCATCTTGCCATTCTTGATTACTTTTTCAACATGATTTATACCAAAATGATAAGGGATATAATCATGATCTCTTGCATTGAGGATAAGGATATCTGCTTTCTTTCCAACCTCTAAACTTCCAATCTCTTTTTCACGGGAAATTGCATATGCCGGTTAATTAACTTTCGATAAAAAAATGCGCTGTTTTTCATCCGCTTCCGGGTAGAAGCAGGGCTTTCGCCTTGCACCCACCGGGTAACTATTCCAAAGGCACGGACTTATCTTGGCACGATTATTTTTTTGTTAGGTTTAAAGATTTATTCAATTCATTTATTTTATCTTTAACCCATAAATTGAGTAAAGTCTCGATGCTTATCCCACGCTTATGAGCAATTTTGTTTACTTCGTGAGAAAGCTCGCATTCTAATGGATAGTATCTTTTTTCTGATTCTATTTCGACATCAAATTCAGCCGGCTCAGTCTTATCCCAAAAATCAGCCAAGTCATGTTCACTCCAAAATTCGGCTGTTTCTTGATAGGAACTAGCTTTTGATATAGAAGTCTTACCTTTGCTCATAACGCCTCCTTTCCGATTTTGACATATTTCTTGCCGATAAAATAAGAGCCCTTTTGTCCCTTTTGTAAACAAAATAAACAATCAAGTATCGCCCTGATTCGGTTTGTCCGAGGGCTGCATAAACATTTTCCTCTTTTTTATGACCCTTTTCAATAAAACGAAATAAAGGACGACTTTCCAAAACTTCTTTAACCTCGTATTCCTCAACTCCGTGTTTTACAAATAATTTATCAATTATGTCCTCAAGCCATATTAGACCCGAAATTTTCAAAACTTATTCTCCTCATTTTCAACCTAACGAACTGGATGAGGGGTGAAAAACAAAACACAGTTAACTCTTCGACAACGGAAAACAATGATAGCAGATAAAATCTTCAATAAAAAATGCGCTGTTTTTCATCCGCTCGATCCTCTGGTTAGGCGGACTTTGTCACCTGTCTCATAAACGCAAACTTCTTTGTCTATTCGCGTTGATAGTCTATCTTCTTCGATATCAAGGTCGTAATCCATCTGCAAACCAAGCCAAAACTGTGGAGACATATTAAAATAATGGGCTAAACGAAGTGCTGTATCGGCTGTGATCCTACGTTTTCCGTGTACAATTTCATTAATTCTACGAGGGGGTACTCCGATATCATTAGCTAATCTATTTTGACTTAACCCCATTGGTTTGATAAATTCTTCTATCAGTATTTCTCCTGGATGGATAGGTTGTATCTTTTTTGTGCTCATGATGAATCCTCTTAATGATAATCAACTATTTCAACATTTATTGCTTCTCCTTCAAACCATTCAAAACAAATTCTCCATTGATCATTTATTCGAATACTATACTGTCCTTTTCTGTCACCACGTAATGCTTCAAGACGATTTGATGGTGGAACTTTCAAGTCATTCAGGATGTTAGCTCTATTTAGCATTCTTAATTTTCGTAACGCAACTCTTTGAATATCGTGTGGTAATTTACGAGAAAAAGAACGTTTGAATATCTTTTCAGTTTCTTTGCATTTGAATGATTTTATCACATTAAAAAGTATAAACCATATAACGCATAACGTCAAACAATGAACTACCTCGGGGCAAGCCCGCGAGGTAGTTCATTTACATCTCTTACTTTCATTAGAAAAAGTATCATATTTTTCTTTGAAATAATCAATAATTTCTGTATCTAATCTAAATAATATCCTTCAAGACCGCAGGACCAATTATTCTATTATCTTGCCATTCTTGATTACTTTTTCAACATGATTTATACCAAAATGATAAGGGATATAATCATGATCTCTTGCGTTGAGAATAAGGATATCTGCCTTCTTTCCAACCTCTAAACTTCCAATCTCTTTTTCACGGGAAATTGCATATGCAGCATTAATTGTTGAGCAATTGATTGCTTCTGCCGGCAGCATTTTCATCTCACGACAGGCTATTGACATCATTAGCTGCATATTTTCAGATGGACAGGTTCCTGGATTATAATCAGTGGCTAATGCTAATGCCAGCCCATTATTTATCATCTCACGAGCAGGGGCATACTTTTTTGTCATTAAATGAAACGTAACCCCTGGAAGCACAACTCCAATCACTCCGGCTTTGGCCATTTCATGAATCCCGGTATCAGAAATATATTCAAGATGATCAGCGCTTGTAGCCTTTAATTCTGCTGCAAGTTCTGCGCTGCGTAATTGGCTAAGCTGTTCTGAGTGCATTTTTAGCTTATACCCTAGATTTTTTGCAGCCGTAAGTATCTTTATGGTCTCTTCTATTGAAAAATTAGGTTCCTTTTCACAGAAAATATCACAGAATTCAGCATAAGGTTTTATTTTGTCTAATGAACTTATTACTTCTTCAACATAGTTTTTTTTTGTTTTTCCCTTTGGAAGGGTGTGCGCTCCAAGATATGTCTTTACTATGCTTATCGGATGTCTTTTATCTGCTAAATCTGCAACTTCAAGTATCTTTTTTTCTGTTTCAAGGTTCAGTCCATAACCAGACTTGATCTCAACAGTGGTTGTTCCCAAAGAGATCATTCTATCCAGCCTTTTCAGCAATTTTTCTAACAATTCTTCTTTTGTTGCCTTTCTTGTTTTTTCTACTGTATCAAGAATTCCACCGCCTTGTTTTAGAATTTCTAAATATGGTACTCCCTGGAGTTTTTTTACAAACTCTTTTTCTCTGCTGCCTGCAAAAACAGAATGAGTGTGGCAGTCTATAAAACCAGGCATCACAACTTTATTTGTTGCATCAATTACCTTGTCTGCAGAAAAATTAACCCCTTCAGTTTTTCCTGCAAATACTATTTTGTCATCTTTTATACCAAGGGCGCCATTTTCTATTATGCCGGGATCCCTTAGTTTTTCTCTTACTTTAGGAGAATCAGCTTTACAAGTAAGAAGTTCAGATGCATTCTTTATCAGGATATCCAGTTCCATGATTTTTTTGATCTCCTCCCTGAACTGTTACGTTTTTTTTAATTTTTTATACACTTTTATTCTCATAGGGGTAGGTCATAATTATTTGGCTAAACAGTTACAAATAACGGTTCTTCCGACATTTGTATTGGTAGCCGCAGCGGAATGAAGGTCGGCTACATTTGTCTTGTTATGTTTTTCTTTTAATTTAGTAAAACTGATATTTAAAAATTAACTATATCATTTCATATTTAACTTTATTAGTTTTAACATGTATATTACCTCTAAAAAAGACAATATTCGTATGCTTAAAATCGTAAAAAATTGAGCATCCGGGCTTTCTAATTATCCTTTTTGGGGCAATTTGAATTATCCCCTACACTCTATCATCGTTAGTGGGTAATCTTCCATACCCACTTATACTATATGTTGTATCTACTTGAGTTAAGTGGATATGCCCATTATTTATTATCTTATGTCGTTATTTTTATGCTTATAAGGCTCTTCAATAATTTAAAATGTTTGTCTGTTGAATAGATTTCGCAATCATTTTGTTTGGCGTTTTGGGCTATTATTAAGTCTGGAATACCAACTCCGTTGATGCCTTTTTTCAAACATTTTACCTGATAGCCTATAATCTCATCCCAGTTAATATTTAGTTGAAGTTTATTAATATTATTCAGCAGCTCTATAATTTTGCCCTGTTTTCTAATTTTTAGAAATGGTATTAACTCTGCAAGGATTAAGTCGTTGATAACCACTAAGTTTTCATCTATTATAAAATCAAGCCGTTCTAAGCTATCCCTGTTTCTGAAATATTCTATCCAAACAGAAGTATCAACTAGTACCGACATTGACGGCCTCTAATAATGTCCAAGTCAATATCTAAGTCTACTTTTCCTTTAAATCTTTTTAATTCAGATATTTTTGATTTTCTTATTAACTCTTCCAAGGCTGTAATAATCACTTTGGTTTTTGTTTGAATGTGAGTGGTTTTCATTGCTTCTTTTAAATTTTCTGGTAAATCAAGTGTTGTTCTCATAACTGACCTCCTTATGCATTAATTTAGCATTTTATGCATACAGTGTCAATATTATTTCTTTGGAATTTGCACTATCATATCAATATTATACAGAATCGCATGCAACAAATTATGAGCCTGCTTTATTCGTTGTAAACTTAAAGCATTTTTGTCATACTCTGTCCGTTACTTTATCTTTGCCTTATGATATTGCCAGATTGCAAAGCCGAATGAAATTACTGATATAACTCCAAATAATATATTTAAAATGTCCAAGAAAAACTCCAATTACATATTTGTGTATTATTTTGGCCTTTTACCCTCCTCTCCGCAGTACCGTCAAACCAGCTCATGTGTAACAATCCCTGTTTTCGCCTCAAGGGCATCTGCCAGATCAAGAACCCGCCTGTGGTGAGTGAAAAGTAATACCTGGGTAGTACTGGCTGCCAGCTCTGCGAGGACCTCGAGGCAGACCTTTGTACGATTGTCGTCAAAGCCTATGAGAATGTCATCGACGACAAAGGGCATAGGTTCTCCCTTGTTCAGATGTTGTTCGAGAGTTGCGAGACGAAGCGACAGGTAGAGCTGATCTCGGGACCCGTCGCTCATTCCATCAATGGACACCTCTTCATCGTTTGGACGAACACCAAGCAAGATAGGCTTGCCGCCATCGTCCAGTTCATCACGAAGATTCGTATAAGACCCCAAGGTGAGCTTAGAAAAGAGCTCGCCAGCCCTGGCCAGAACCGGAGCCTGGTTTTTCTTTCGATAGTCCTCTATTCGCTGTTCAAGTATGAGCGCAGCGATTTGCAGGCGAAGGTACTGTTCGACACCTGAAACCATGGTGGCAAGCTGTTGCTCTGCCTCCTCTGATGCGTTTGCCGCTCCGGCACTGCCATCCTTGGCCTTGATCTCGTTTTGAAGCGTTTGGCGTTGATCGCGAAGCATGTCCCGATTTGTTTGAAGCTCTTTCAGTTCAGAGGAGACCCTCTCCAGTTCCCCCTCGATT
>QIDP01000140.1 GCA_003229375.1 Nitrospirota bacterium | reverse complement strand
GGCAGATTCTACACTCTCCAGGGTAAATGAATACATCTCTAAAGATGGCAAAGAGAAATCAGAACTCCAGATAGCAATCGCTAAACTTATCTGTTATAAAAAGTGTTCAAAGGTTTCAAAGATAGCACGGGAGGTAATAATAGGGGTTGTCTCAGAAGGACAGTTAGATGCGAAATTAAGTAGTCTCAGTAAAATGACCCACTGTATCAGGCAAAGGGTCAATATTGTAGATCTAAAGAGGTTGATTGCGGATTCGGTTATTGAAGCGGGGAGATATGATTTATAATAATAAGTACTATAGCCACAGAGGACACAGAGGTCACAGAGAAAAATAAAAAGAAAACTCTGTGTTCTCTGTGAACTCTGTGGCAAATTAAGAGAAAGGGGATAAAGATATGGAACTTAAAACTGTAGGAATAGTCGACTACTGCAGGTCTCCCATCAGCAGGGCAAAGGATGGCGCATTAAATGCCCTAACAGGATTGGAGATCGCCACCCAGGTGGTTAAGAATCTACTAAAGAGGAATCCCAAGATCCCTGTGAACGATATTGAATGTTTGACCACAGGTTGTGCATTTCCGGAAGGTGAAAATGGGTTTAATATAGCAAGGGCAATAGTTATTAAATCAGGACTCCCGATATCTGTTCCGGCTGCTACAGTAAACCATTTTTGCGCCAGCTCACAATCGTCAACAATGATCCTGGCTGATATGATTGCGGTAGGAAAAGGGGATATCGGGATCTCGGTTGGACTGGAACATATGACACGTGTACCAATGGGAGGGTTTAATCCTTATTATGACAAGGAATTATACCAAAAAGGTTTTTATATGAGTATGGGTGAGACTGCTGAGAATCTGGCTAAAGAGCTTAAGATTACCAGAGAAGAACAGGAGGAGTTCTCTATAAACAGCCACAAAAAGGCCTTAAAGGCATGGAAAGAGGGAGACTTTAAAGATGAGGTGGTGCCAATAGAATTGCCTGATGGGGGTATATTTGATAAAGATGAAAACCCGAGAGAGCCTGATCCTGAAAAGATAAAAAATCTAAATCCTGCCTTTGATCGGGATGGCACCATAACCCCGGCCACCTGCTCACCTGTGACGACCGGCGCTGCTGCCTTGATTGTTATAAGCGCAGAAAGGGCTAAGGAATTAGGTATTCCTTTAAAGGCCGGGATTGTTACTACAGCGATTGCCGGATGTGATTATACAAGGATGGGGATAGGGCCGTTGCCTGCCACTGAAAAGGCCTTAAAAAGGGCCAATCTGACCATGGAGGATATTGATATTATAGAATTAAACGAGGCATTTGCCGCTCAATCCCTCTATGTGATAAAAAAGGGTGGATGGGATATTAATAAGATTAATATATTAGGAGGGGCGATTGCGCTCGGTCATCCATTAGGGATGTCTGGCGCCAGAATTATAGGGACAGCTATAACTGCCCTTAATAAGGTGAATGGCAAGTACGGCCTTGCCACAATGTGTGTGGGAGGGGGACAGGGGGCTAGTACGATTTTAGAGAGAGAAAAATAATTTACGCTGAGAGAAAACATCTGTGGTGTCAGGAGAAGGTACTCTAATTTAAGTGAACTAAAGTGCCTAAAGTGTCTAAAGTGAGCTAAAGTTAAAAGATTATATTTCTGTGTTTCGGGAGTCTCTCCCGAAACCAATCCAGAAAATTCTTTATTATCCATAACTTTAGTTCACTTTAGCTCACTTTAGGCACTACTTTGAATGGAGTTTGATATGAATAATTTAAAACATGTTGCTGTTATCGGTGGTGGGATCATGGGTGGTGGGATTGCCTCCTTTTTTGCAAATAATGGTATCCATGTAAGTCTATTTGATATTGAAAAGAGACTCGCTGTTAATTGTATAAAAAACCTGATCGATCCAAAGGCCAGGATACCCCTTCTTTATACCCGGAAAAAAGTAAGACTTATTAAACCATATTCAGTAGAGGAGTTTGAGGTCTTGAAGGATGCTGATATGATCGTCGAGGTTGCGCCCGAGGTTATGGAGATAAAGAAGGATATTTTTCAAAAGGTCGATAAATACAGGAAAAAGGGGTCTATTGTATGTACCAATACATCAGGGCTTTCAGTAAATGAGATGGGTGAGGGGTGTTCCAATGAAATGCTGGAGAACTTTCTTGGTACGCATTATTTTAACCCTGTCAGATTTTTACCTTTAGTAGAGTTGATCCCCGGGAAAAAGACAAAGATAGAGGTCATAGAATCATTAAAACGGTTTTTTGTAAAGACCGGCAAAAGACCTATTATTGGTAAGGATACCCCTAATTTTGTTGCCAACCGTGTAGGTATCTACATCATGATGAAGACCCTGAAGCTCATGGAGAAATATGGATTTTCTATTGAAGAGACCGATATGATAACAGGCACCCCGCTGGGAAATCCCAAGACCGCTACATTCAGACTGGCTGATATGGTTGGCAATGATACACTTGTTCATGCATCCTTGAACAGTCTTCAAAATTGTCCTGATGATGATGAGAGGGATACATTTGATCCTCCGGGATTCTTAAAAAAGATGCTGGAAATGAAACTCCTGGGAGATAAGACCAAAAAGGGATTTTATCAGAAGACCGTGGATAGAAAGATTCTTTCATTACAATTAGATAGCTTTGAATACAAACCAAGGGAGATACCCGGAAGTGACTGTGTCAGGGTGGCTAAGAATTATGCTGCAGCAGGCCAAAGGATAAGATCCATGGTCTTTTATGATGATGATCCTGTGAGTAATTTTTCCAAAGAATTGGTCATGGGATCAGCAGTATATGCCATGAACCGTATAGGCGAGATTGCAGATGACATTCCAACGATTGATAATGCCATGAAATGGGGCTTTAACAAAGAAATAGGTCCTATAGAGGTCCTGGATTACCTGGGGATTGAAAAAGGTGCGAGACTTATTAGCGATTTAGGATTAAAGGTACCAAGGGTTTTAGAAGATATATTATCAAGCACAGGGAAGATTTACGAAACCAGGGCCGGCAAGACACGATATTTTGATATCCCTTCAAGATCATTAAAAGAAGAGCCACCCAAAGAAGGGGTCTTATTACTGGCCGCACTGAAGGAGCAGAATAAGATAATCAGAGAAAATATAAATGCCAGGCTGATCGATATCGGAGATCAGATATTATTCCTGGAATTGGATGCCAAGATGGTCCCTGATATGAATCCTATAGATGATTTTGTTATCTCCATGATGCATCAATCCTTTGAGGTGATAAAGAAAGAGGGTTTTAAGGCCCTGGTCATTGGCAATCAGGCCAAGAACCTTTGTGCCGGTGCGCAGCTTAAGTTGATGCTCGATTTTAGCAGGACCAAAAGATTTAAGGAGATAGAACAGATCAGTGAGGCCTTTCAAATGGCCAATCTTGCCCTTTATCATGCGGATTTTCCTGTTATCACAGCACCGCATGGTTTTACGTTTGGAGGCGGGATGGAGATAACCCTTTCAGGGCAAAAGAGGGTTGCCTATGCCGAGCTCTATGCAGGTCTGGTAGAGGTGGGTGTAGGGTTAATACCAGCCGGAGGCGGTTGTCTGATGCTATTGATGCAGTTTTTAAATATTATGAAAAAGATGAATTCGGGGCCCATGCCCCCGGTTATAAAGGCCTTTGAACTGATAGGTTATGGCACTGTATCAAAATCAGCCCATGATGCCATGGAAAAAGGTCTCCTTACAAGAAATGATGTTATTGTTGTGAACAAGGATCAACAGATTCAGAGGGCAAAAGAGATCGCCTTAGAGGCTGTAAAGGATTTTCAGCCCATACCCCGGATGGAGTTACCCCTTCCTGGTCCTGACGGATATCTGGTTTTGGCAGATACTATTGATAATTTCAAGAAGGCCGGTACTATCACACCACACAGCGCTGCCATAGCCAGGACCCATGCAAAGGTATTAACAGGAGGTGATAAATCTTCCTGGTTAACACCGGTACCGGAGGATTACATACTTGAGATAGAGAGAGAGGCATTCCTCAAACTCTGCGGTGAGCCGCTAAGCCAGGAAAGAATGGACCATATGCTAAAGAAAGGAAAACCGCTTATCAATTAATGGTTGCATCTCACCTTCATATGACCGTTTCGTAAACGTTCAGCCGTCCGGATGATAGCTGAACGCTTACATCTCCTCATACTTTGTATGTGTTTTAGTCTGTTCCGCTAATAGTCACGTCTTCTGCTTGAAGGCCTTTTTTTCCCTGTGTGACTACAAATTCCACCCGATTACCTTCTTCTAACGAGCGATAGCCATCACCACGAATAGAATTATAATGTACGAAGACATCTTCCCCTTGATCGCGTGTGATGAAGCCATAGCCTTTATTACTATTGAACCATTTAACAATACCAATTTCACGCTCTGCCACGATTTCTTTACCCCCCTTTCTATTTCAATTCATTAATTAGTGTAATATATTTCTATGTAGATTGTAAAGAGGAGATTTTGCACTCCCCCAAAAAAAAGATTTTACCATACATAGACATCATAGTATAATCCTTTATATGCAAAAGGCCAAAAGATATTTCTCATGTCAGGCATGTGGTTATCAGACCCCCAAATGGTTAGGCAGATGTCCTGACTGCGGGGAATGGAATACCATGATAGAGGAGATGGCAGATTCCCCGGATCTGTCCAGAGGGATAATCATTGGAGGGGGCAGTACAGAGCCACTCCCTATTACCGATGTTGAGAGTGGAGAAGGCAAGAGGCTCTCCTCCGGTATATCAGAATTTGATAGGGTCTTAGGAGGGGGGATTGTGCCTGGCTCCATGGTATTGATCGGGGGTGATCCCGGTATAGGGAAATCGACCCTCCTGTTACAGTCTTCAGGTAAGATAAGCAAGAAAGGAAAGACTGTCCTGTATATAAGTGGTGAGGAGTCTCCCTGCCAGATCAGGATGAGGAGTGACCGGCTGGGGAGCTTATCAGATAGACTTTTTATTCTCTCCGAGACACGTCTGGAAGATATTGTTACCCGGATAGATAAACTCAGACCAGCATTAATTATAATTGATTCTGTTCAAACAATATATACAATGCAGATCCAGTCAGCACCGGGAAGTATCAGTCAGGTACGGGAGGTCTCTGCCGGGTTAATGAGACTCTCTAAGGAGTTGGGTATCCCGACTTTCCTGATAGGACATGTGACCAAGGATGGCGCTATAGCAGGACCACGGGTATTAGAACACATGGTGGATACTGTCTTGTATTTTGAGGGTGACAGAGGTCATTCATTCAGGATATTAAGGACTGTCAAGAATCGTTTCGGGTCTACTAACGAGATAGGGGTATTCGAGATGATGAGAGATGGATTGGCAGAGGTGAGTAACCCATCTGAGATATTTCTGGCAGAACGTCCGTCCGGAATCCCGGGTTCTGTGGTAGTCTCGAGCATTGAAGGGACAAGACCTATCATGCTTGAACTCCAATCACTTGTAAGTGCCTCTGCCAGTTTTGGGATGCCAAGGAGGATGACAACAGGGGTTGATCATAATCGTGTGTCGATTCTGACAGCTATCCTCGAGAAGAGGGCCGGATTGCACTTGCAGGGAGAGGATATATTTGTCAATGTTGCCGGTGGAATTAAGATAAGTGAACCTGCAACAGACCTTGGGATAGTCACAGCTATGGCCTCGAGTTTTAAGAACCAACCCATAGATCCACAGACAATAGTTATTGGTGAGGTTGGATTGGGAGGTGAGGTAAGGGTTGTGCCGCAGATTGATATGAGAATAGGAGAGGGGATAAAATTAGGGTTTACCAGATGCATAATTCCTAAAAATCGGATAAAAACTGAGGACTATGCTGATTCGATAGATATGGTTGAGGTAGGGACTATCGGGGATGCCTTTGAAATTTTTTTCAGTTGACCCCTTAGAAAAGGGTGTGATATACTTATTTTTTCTTTCTTCTTCTAAAATAATTTTTTTAAAATTAAGGGATAAAGAAGACGTGTTGATGCCTCAAACAGGATAAACTCTCATTTTCGGCAAGTGATTGGGGTAAAGATGAAGGGTTTATTTGCAATCTGAATTATTAGGGTTTACTTTTTAAGAAAAAGGGGGTGATAAAGAATATGTATGTAATACGTGCCGTTTTACTGATTATAGGCTCATACCTCTGTTATGAATTTGCGCTCCAATTCAGTAATAAACAGTATATTGCCCTGATCGGTCTATGTGCAGGACTACTTATCTCGGTTATGATCATCTTTATAGAGAGAATATTTAAAAAGGCATCTCTAAAGCTTGTTCTTGGCGGATCAGCCGGTCTGTTCCTTGGTCTTATATTCGCTAATCTCTTAACATATCCTTTACTATCAATACCCTTAAAGGACCCTATGTTTAACCCCTTTATAAATATCTTTATAAATATTATCTTTGGATATCTTGGAATGATGCTGGGTATAAAAAAGAGTGAAGAGTTAGAATTATCAGAGTTAAGGAAAATTTTCAAGAGTGAGCCCAAAGGAGGTAGTAATAGTAAGATATTAGACA
Source organism: Nitrospirota bacterium (assembly GCA_003229375.1). Taxonomy (GTDB): domain Bacteria; phylum Nitrospinota; class Nitrospinia; order SZUA-224; family SZUA-224; genus SZUA-224. The sequence goes on along the minus strand of QIDP01000140.1, from coordinate 5,047 downwards.
CAAGTGTAATCATAGATGGGAGGATAGCTGATATATGCGAGACAGGTTTTTTAGAAGGTGAACTGCTTATACCTCAGTTTGTCCTAAAGGAGCTTCAGCAGATTGCAGATTCATCCGATTCCATGAGAAGGAATCGCGGGAGGCGTGGTCTGGATATCCTCCAGAAGATGCAGAAGAATGTAGATATCAATATCAATATTATCAATGACGATTTTCCCAAGATCAAAGAGGTTGATACAAAATTGATTGCCCTGAGTCAGAAGTTAGGGGGTATAGTGGTAACCAATGACTTTAACCTTAACAAGATAGCAGAGCTTCAAGGAGTTATAGTTCTTAATATAAATCAACTGGCAAATGCTGTTAAACCGGTTGTCCTTCCTGGTGAAGAAATGAGTGTCTTTGTCCTCAAGGAAGGGAAGGAGTATGGACAGGGAGTTGCTTATTTAGATGATGGAACCATGGTTGTAGTGGATAATGCCAGGAAGAGCATAGGAAGGAATGTTGATGTATCGGTAACCAGTGTACTTCAAACCACAGCCGGAAGGATGATATTTGCTAAGTTAAAGGAGGAGACTGTTTCTGAGGAGCATCATCAGTCATTAAAGAAGACGTTTGGTTAATTAATCGGCATAAACCGCCACCTTTGCTGGTGTACCATAAAAAGGTTCTACTTTTAAAGTAGTGCCTTAAGTGAGCTAAAGTGCCTAAAGTGAGCTAAAGTTAATGGAATATAATCTTTTAATTTTAGGCACTTTAGTTCACTTTAGGCATTTTAGGCACTTTAGCTCACTTAAATCATGAAAGTTACTGTCCTTATTCCTGCTGCAGGTTCTGGTAGACGGATGGGCGGGGAAATCGAGAAGCAGTTTTTGATCCTGGGGGGTAAACCTATAGTTGTTCATACCATCCAGCGGTTTCAGGATTCTGATCTAATAGACAAGATATATCTTATAGTCCCTGAGAATAGGGTTGAATACTGCAAAGAAGAGATAGTCATTAAGTACGGTCTATCCAGGGTGACAGAGATAGTAGCAGGTGGAAAGGAAAGACAGGATTCTGTTTATAATGGATTAAAGAGGGTAAATGCTGATACGGATCTGATAATGATCCATGATAGTGTTCGTCCTTTTTTCCCGGATAGGATAATCCGTGAATCCATAGAGGCTGCCCAAAGATATGGTTCAGTGGTTGTTGCTGTCCCGGAGAAGGATACTATTAAAGAGATCTCCGATGATATGATAGTATTAAAGACCATTGCAAGGGAGAGACTCTGGAGGATCCAGACACCTCAGACCTTTTGCCGGGAGGTTATTATTTCTGCCTTTAAAAAGGCCATAGAAGAAGGTTATTGCGGAACAGATGAATCGTCATTAGTGGAACGAGCTGGTTTACAGATCAGAGTGATCATTGGTTCCTACCTTAATATAAAGATTACAGATCCGGAGGATATTCTCTTAGGGGAGATGATCATGAAGAGGTTTAACTTTTAGTCTTTAAGAATAAGCCTCTCTCTGATTTTTCTTTTCTTCTACCAGTATCTTTTCCAATTCTTTGACAAGTTCCTTCTGCTTTTTGTTAAGGGATTTCTTTCCTATAGACCTTTTTATGACAGACCTCATCTCTACAACATCGAAAGGCTTTAATATATAATCAGATACGCCATAGCGAATAGCCTCTGTTGCGGTTTTTAGAGTTCCACACCCTGTTACTATTATTACCTCTATGTCAGCATTAAAATCTCTAATCTCCTTTAATAACTCTGTACCCTGCATACCAGGCATCTTCAGATCTAATGTTACTAAGTCTATAGGTTCATAACGTATTATGTCAAGGGCATCCCATCCATTTTTGGCAGTAAACACAAGATAATCATTCTTTAATATCATCTTCAAGGATTCTCTGGGACCCAGTTCATCATCGACTACGAGGATGTTTGCCCTGGTTTTCATAATGATATCCCCTCTTTCAATTCTTCTATACTATATTTTTAATATGTGCTATCTTCCTAAGGTATGTCAAGAAAAAATCAAACTTTTTTTAATTAAAAAGTTTCAATCCAAAATCAAAACTCCAATGGTAGTTGTACCTTTTTCCCTGTCCTTTTTTCCTCTATAGCAAGGTTGTAGGCCTCATCATATTGTTTAGCAATAATCTCCCATGAGACCACTTCGTCCAGATATCGCTTCAGTTTATTACCTAGTTCCATGCGCATCTCTTCATCGCAGGCCATACGTATAACCTCTTCTCTAAGCATTGCTTTATTAGTGAAGAGAAGTCCACCACCACTCTCCAATGTCTGGGCAGTGAGTCCCTCCATGGGAGCTGTTGTTATAAAAGGTTTATTCAGGGCAATGATCCGGGCCAGGGTTCCTGACTGCGTCTCATCCAAAGATGGGAGTACAATAAAATCACAGATCGCCATTACCTTATAGTATATTTCACCCCGTGGTATAAACTCGAAATAGTGCGCCAATCCCTTCTGCTTAAGGAGTTCTACCTCTTTCTTGTATTTTTCGTAGTGAGGTTTATCATTGGGGTCCCGTATTGATCCGGCAGCTAACAGGTCCCACTCATTACCTGTCTCTTTTTCGATTATCCCTGCGATCTCTTCCCACATAGAGGTCAGTATATCCCACCGTTTGTTGAACTGTATCCAGCCCACAAGGCCTACTATATGATTCCCCACAAACTCACTTAATCCCAGTTCACGTTTGAGATCTTCAACCTCCTCAATAGCATAGCGCCGGTCCGGTCTGGCGCCATGTGGGACGATCATTATATTTCTTATAATATCCCATCCTTTATTTGCAAATGTCCAGCTCAATCGCCATTTCTGATAATTACACTTAAAGAGGAGGACAGAACATTTCGAGGCAAGGGCCCTGACAAATTCCTCTTCAGACCCCCTCATCCGGCCATGAATCGTATGTGGCTCAACAACAGTGGGGTAGTCTTTCAGCATGTCTAACATCTTGAGAAAACCACGATTATTATCTTTCATTCCCTTTGAATTAACATAGTTATACAGTCCATATTCATGCTGGATGTGTATGACCTCCGGATCGATCTTCTTTATCTCCTTTACCACAGGCACATACCACCTGGATGATGACAGGTCAATGACAGGTCTTACGTTTTCACCCTCTCCATCAGTATGAGAGATGATATATACAGGTCTTTCCGGTTGCTCTCCTTTTATGAACTCTACTGCCTCTTCTGCAAAGGTAGCGATACCACATAAGCGCGGGGGCCAGCTAGAGATCATTACCAGTGGTTTCATGTTGCTGCCTCCTCAGATAAAGATGATTTCCTATGTTTTTTGCGTGCTGAATATATTTCTGTTATACACAGAAGGGCAAGCAGGAAGCAGAGGGTACTTTCCCCTCCCTGATTCGGGTTTATTCCTATCGAAGTCAAGCCGTCGCCGCATCCCCCTGTGGTAAAGTTATATACCGGTATATGCAAGTCATTTTCACCTAAGAACCAGTCAAAGGCCTTACGCATCAGTGTTAGATATTCTGTATCCTCTGTTGCCTCGTAGGCTGCCCGCAACATAAATACGGTGCTCGCAACATCGATCGGTTGTTGGTCAAACTTTGGTTTAGGTTTGGACTGGGTATGCCAGCCGTCATTTCCTATAAAGGAGAAGCGATCACCATCATATATAATAGAAAGGAGAAAATGACAGCTCTCCTTTGCAGCATCCAGATATTTTTGGTCCCCAAGTATACGATATGCCACAAACAATGCCTGAGGTAGTGCACCATTATCATAAGTAATTATTTCCTCGAACCATTTCCACTCTGCTGTGGCGTTTCTTTCGTAGGCATCCATCAGGCTATCTGCTGCAAGAACCATATAGCGTTTTATGTCACTGGCACCTGGAAACTGCTTGAGATAGTCAGCCAATCCTATGATTGAGTAAGACTTTCCCCTCAAACTCTGAGAAGGGATATGCGGTACTGCACGCTCAAAACAGTTCTTGACAAATGGAAGGTAAGATGGATTGGGGGGATATGCCACAGTGATCCCCAACCCCCGGACAGACCTGCCAAAGGCATCATCCGGTCCCTGGGGCACCAGAAATTTTCTATCAAATGACATAAAGTTATTAAAACTCCCATCCCCTCTCTGGGCATGATAGATAAAGGAGAGATAGATATTCAGTAGTTTCAGGGCCTCCTTATCCTGAGACTGATGATAATATCTAACCATTGCTTCAAGAGAGCGTGCATTATCGTCAGTACAATAGCCGTGGTACCTATCCGGTACAATAAACCTGGTATGCTGAAAGATCCCTGTACTGTCTGTCAGTCTTTCAAGATGATCTAGCTGCAGCTCCGGGAGCTCTCCTACAGAGATCTTTCCCTCTTCATCCGGTACCGGTGTGACTACCTGTACATGTAAGGGTAGTCGAGAATCAGAGAAGAGGTTCCAATATTTTGCCCCTACACGCAACCATGTCATATTGCGGCAGTAATCATAAGCCCGTTTACGCATTGCATAGCAAGAGGCCGGATCCTGTAGTAACTCAATCATTGTATGGGTAATGGCTTCGTGGTCTCCAAACGGTACTATCCTCCCGCGTCCATCAGCCAAAAGTTCTTCAGCATACCAGTAAGGAGTTGATACTATTGCTTTGCCAGCTCCCAATGCAAAGGCGAGTGTACCACTTGTGAGCCTTTGTTTGGCGAGATATGGTGTTACATAAAAGTCAGCGGCACAAAGAAATTTGTGTAGTTCTATATCGTTAACAAACCGATTATGGAAGATGACGTTTGCCTTAAGGTCCAGATCTTTTACAAGACGTTGAAGCGACAGCCTGTATCCCTCACCATCCTGCTTCTTTATCTCCGGATGAGTAATGCCTAGTACTACGTATAGGATAGCGGGATTTTCCTTGACAATCCTGGGTAGTGCCTTTATCATGACCTCTATCCCCTTGTCACGATTTAGCAAACCAAACGTAAGTATAATCTTTCTCCCTTCAAAACCTAATTCATGTTTGAAATCGTTGGAATCGACAAAGGGCAGATCAGGCATGCCA
>QIDP01000053.1 GCA_003229375.1 Nitrospirota bacterium | reverse complement strand
AAATAATTGGAAAGATATTATATAATAAGGAATTATCACCTGATTACTTCAGGATGTGTATTGGGTTTCAGAATGTTGTAAAAGGCATCATCCCCGGACAATTCATCATGGTTAGGGTTGGTGAGACTCATGACCCCCTCCTCCGCAGACCCATGGGGATACATAAAGTGATAGGAGATGGAAAGGGGATCGAGATACTATATCAGGTAGTAGGGAAGGGTACCTCCATTATGTCTGCTATGAAAAAGGGTGACAGGATCGATCTTCTTGGTCCACTCGGTAATGGGTTTAAGATAGATCATGATATGAAAAGGGCTGTTATAGTCGCAGGAGGTATCGGTATTGCCCCGATGGTGGCGCTGGTAGAAGAGATGAGGAGGCATGGGGCAGGGGGCATGGAGCATAGGGCAGGGGGCAGGGGGCAAAGGACAAAGATAGAGGTGTTTGTGGGGGGTAAGACAAGAGGGGATATATTGTGCGTTGATGATTTAAAAGGGTTGGGGGCAGATGTATATATTGCTACAGAGGACGGCGCTCTCGGATATAAAGGGGTGGTTACCGATCTATTAAAGGAGAGAATGACAGAGAAGGATTCAGGATTTACCATATTTTCCTGTGGTCCTAATGCCATGTTAAAATCAACGGCTGAGATTGCCTTAAGATATAATATCCCATGCCAGATATCCCTGGATAAGAGGATGGCATGTGGTGTGGGCGCATGTCTGTCGTGCGTAGTAAAGGTGAAATCCTTACCTGCTACACCTTCTTACAAGTGTGTCTGTACTGATGGCCCTGTCTTCGATGCAAAGGAGATCGCCTGGTGAATAATCCTGACCTTTCTGTAAATATAGGTGGTATCGAACTAAAAAACCCTGTACTCACTGCCTCAGGGACCTTTGGCTATGGCGAGGAATACTCTGATTATGTGGATCTGAACAGGCTTGGAGGAATAGTCGTAAAGGGGCTATCCCTTGAGCCTTATGAAGGAAATCCTCCACCCAGGATTATTGAGACCCCTGCTGGTATGCTCAACTCAATAGGTCTCCAGAATATAGGGCTCAATGCCTTTATCAATGAGAAGATGCCATTTCTGAGGAGGTATGACACAAAGGTCATTGTCAATTTCTTTGGCATGACCATGAACCAGTATAGCGAGTTTGCCTCAAAGGTTAGTGATGTCGATGGGGTGGCAGGGTTGGAGATGAATATCTCCTGTCCCAATCTGGATAAGGGTGGAATGATCTTTGGGGTTGATCCCGGGCTGACACATAAGGTTGTCAGTGCTGTGAGGAAGGCCACAACCCTTCCCCTTATTGTAAAACTCTCCCCCAATGTCACTGATATAACCGTTATAGCCAGGGCCGCGGCTGATGCTGGCGCTGATGCGCTATCACTTATCAATACACTCCTCGGAATGGCCATAGATATTGATTCCGGACGTCCCAAGCTTGCGAATATAACCGGTGGACTATCCGGACCGGCAATAAGGCCTGTGGCACTAAGAATGGTCTGGGAGGCAGCTAAGACGGTTGATCTCCCTGTTATCGGTATTGGTGGAATAATGACTGCGAACCATGCCATCGAATTTATTATCGCAGGGGCACATGCGGTTCAGGTGGGTACAGCAAGCTTTGTTGATCCTGAGTCCTCGATTAAGATAGTAGATGGGATAGAGGCATATTGCAGGGATAAGGGACTTACGGGTGTTGGAGAATTGGTGGGGAGCTTGAGGGTCTAAATGTTTAATATCGTACATATTATTATCGGGAGTCTGGTATTAAGCGTAATTCATGCATTGATTCCTAATCATTGGATTCCTATAGTTGTAATTGGCAAAGCTGAGAATTGGACTCATCGTGAGACATTATTGATTACTGCCATTAGTGGTATTGCACATACGACAAGTACCGTTATAATTGGAATTGCTGTTGGTATTACAGGGCTCATATTATCCTCTACTTATGAATTTGTAACAGGTATTGCTGCCCCTTCTGTTATGCTAATCATAGGGATGATCTATATTTTTTTAGATATCAGCCATTCACATACTCATGATCACTTAAAGATAGAATCCGGCTCAAAAAGATCGAAGATCGCAATAATAACCTCTCTGGCTGCTATGATGTTTTTTTCTCCGTGTTTAGAGATCGAGGCATTTTATTTCACAGCAGGGACCCTTGGCTGGTTAGCTATTATAGTTGTTTCAATTGTCTATATGATAGTAACGGTTGTATGTATGGTCTTTTTAGTGGATTTTAGCTTGAAAAGGATTGAGAAGATAGATTGGCATTTCTTGGAGAATCATAATAAAAGAGTAACCGGGATTATCTTAATCGTTTTGGGTATATTTGCCTACTTTATAAGGATGTAATGTTATAATTAAATAAAAACCACAGAGAACACAGAGATTTACTCAGTGTCTTCTGTGGTTAAATATTAAACCACTGAAGACATAGAAAATATAGTTTTTATTATTATGATTTGTTTTATATTTTATCATTCTTTTTTGAAAGGCAAAAAAATGGCAAAAAAATCTTGACTGTCACCTTTTGTGCTGGTATAATGATAAACTAAGATTAGAATAAGGTCATACTAGCTATGAAAAAAACAACATGGATAAGTTCAATTTTAGTATTTAGTCTGATCATTTCTTTCTGCTGCTGTCTTCAGGGCCAGGCAGTGTATGCAGATGAGATGGCGGGTCATGCCTGTTGTGACATGGAGGGAGGCCATCAAAAAGGAGAAAAAGAATCGCACGGAGATTGTGACTGTGGCAGTTATGCTCTTTCTGAAAATGCTGAAAACACGAATTCCCTGCAAATAGTTTCTCTTCTTTTTGTTCAAAAATTTTATGGCTCTATAGAAAGTCAATCTCAGAAGGTAAATTTCCTTTCTTTTTTAAAATTTCCTTCTTCATCTTCTCTGCTGCTTTTTAAGCTTCATTCCAATTATCGCCTGTGAGTGTTCCTTTTTTTCTTTAAAAAACATCATTGTTATATTTTTGACCGGACTCTTAGCGGGTTAGATTACCTGTCCCGCACCATACATATGTAAAGAATTATTTACCAAATTTCAAATTGAAAGGAGGTGAAATATATGCGTAAGCTAAAGGTAGTTAGTGTTATTATTGCCATAACAGTCATGTGCGGTCTATCCATAGGAAGCGGTAGTGTTTTTGCAGCTATTAACAGCGATATCACGAGCGGCAGTGTACTCAGTAGTGTTGACAACAACGGTCATACCATCGTGATTGCCCGCGGTGGCGGTAGCGGAGGCAGTGGCGGTAGCGGAGGCAGTGGCGGTAGCGGAGGCAGTGGCGGTAGCGGAGGCAGTGGTGGTAGCGGAGGCAGTGGCGGTAGCGGTGGTAGTGGTGGTAGTGGTGGTGGTAGCGGAGGTAGTGGCGGAAGCGGAGGCGGCGGAAGCTAGTCCTCTAATGTGCCTATATAAGGGCAAGGGGAGCTATTCCCCTTGCCCTTATATCAATTTTAATGTTCAGTTTATAGGAGTTTTTGTGCTGGAAACAATCTTGTTAGTCCTCTCTTTTTAATAATTTCTTAAGGAATCATATCTAATTTTATCATGAAGATTCATTATAGCCATTCATCAACAGTTGAAAAGGCAATCACTTTTATTGAAAAAAAACAGAATAAAGATGGGGGATGGGGTTATTGGCCAGGTCATGACAGCTATACAGAGCCCACCGGCTTATGCTTGATAGCCTTAAAATTTGCCAAAAGTACGAATGGGCTTATGAAGGGACTTGAATATCTGAAAAGATGTCAGTTGGATTCAGGTGAAATCGGCATAAACAAGGAGGATAAGGAAGGAAATTGGATGTCATACGCTGCCCTTATTGCCTTTCATGATTTAGAAATATCTAAGGAGCAGGAACACTTAAAAAAATGGATTTTGAGCTTCTATGATGGGTATGAAAATACCCCTTCACATATAGTAGAATCAATGTATCAGGAATTTCGGTATGATGTGACCATTGATGGATGGCCATGGTTTGGTAATACAAGCTCATGGATTGAACCAACTTCTCTGTTTATTATTGCCTTAATTCATTCAGGGGTTGACCCACAGAACAAAAGGATACGTTCAGGAATAAAGTTTCTCTTGAATCGGACGAATAAGAATGGGGGATGGAATTATGGAAATCCTTTTGCGAAAAATACCTATCTGGATGCATATCCCCTTCCAACCGCAGTTGCACTGGCAGCAATGGGGGTTATGGGTTATACCGGGGAAGAACCTGTGGTTGAAAGAGCTATCAAATTTTTGGAACGGTGCATAGAAGAAGAGATGTCAAATGCCTCTCTTGCGTGGTCTCTCCTGGCATTCAAGAATTTCAGAACAGCTCAGGAAAAAGCTGAAAAAATAGCGATTTCCCTGAAAAGACAGCAGTTGTCTGATGGAAGTTTTAGAAGGAATCTGTTTGAAACCGCTCTTTCATATTTAGCCCTTTCTTCTTTCAAATTTGACTCTACTGCAAAAACTTCAAAAACAGGGTAGCCGCAACCTTTAGGTTGCGTAAGTGGCTGATTTATAGCAAACTTTTTCGCAGGCTAAAGCCTGCGGCTACCAATTTCGGGGTTTTTGCAGGAGAATCAAATTTAATTATGGGACTATCAGAATTTAAAATGAGTGAATGCAAAATTACACGACGGAAAATGCTTTGTGGCCTGGGTAGGTTGTCTTTGATGGCTCTCCCTGCAGCAGGATTATTATCATGTAATTATTTTATGTCAAAAGAGAGTGAAGCGCCAATCCTGAATAGCAGACATCGGGTAGCCATTATTCCGTGCCCTTCATACGACAAGGAGGAACTCTTGAATGCCATCCACCAGGGATGGCAAAAAACTGATTCACCTAAAGTAAAAAATAAGAAGATTGTTATAAAGCCAAACCTTGTGGAATTAAGTATCAAAAGGCCTATAAATACAGATGTGCGTTTAGTTGAGGCCCTGGTCCGATTTTTTCAAAAACTAGGGGCGCGAGAGGTGATTATTGCTGAGGGGCCCGGTCACCGGAGAGATACTGAAGCTGTATGGAAAAAGGCAGGCTATTTTGATCTCAAGAATAAGCTTAATATCTCATTGATAGATCTGAACTACGACGATTTACGTGCAATTAAGACGATTTCATATAAAGATTCACTGATCAAAAACCTCTATCTTCCAAAAACTATCCTTTCTGCCGATCTTATCATCTCGGTTCCCAAGATGAAGACCCACCATTGGGTTGGTGTTACCCTGAGCCTGAAGAACATGATCGGTATCGTTCCGGGCATTAAATACGGATGGCCGAAAAATATCATTCACTGGAACGGAATAGAGAGAAGTATTATTGAAATAAACGCTACCATTCCTACTCATTACACAATTGTCGATGGAGTCATAGGGATGGAGGGAGATGGTCCAATCATGGGATCTCCCAAAAAGGTCGGCGCTTTAGTAATGGGGAGTAATGCACTTTCTGTGGATGCTGCTACTGCACGTATGATGGGTTTAGAACCGGTTAGAATCGATTATTTTCAGGCTGCTCACGAGAATAGCCTGGGATCACTGAAAACAGAGGATATTATTCTTACGGCTTCTGAAATAGAAGTCTTTAAAACAGATTTTGATCTGAATCCTGAGTTTAGCTATTTGAAATCAACGTAAAAAATTTTTATTAAAAAAAACCTTGACAACTTTTGATAATTTTAGTATATTATTGTTTTAGAATAATTCTAATGTTAGAGTGCTTACAAACAAAGGAATGAATATAAATGGAAGACAAAATAAATGCCTTAATAGAAAAAGGCGTTGTTCCAACTACACAGAGATTAATTGTATTTCAATATTTAAAAGGGAGTAAGACACATCCTACAGCAGATAATATCTATAATGCCCTGAAAAAAAGGCATCCAATATTTTCCAGGGCAACTGTATATAATACCCTCTTTATATTTAAAGAAGCAGGTATTATTCAGGAGTTGACTTTGGATAAAAAAGAGGTACATTATGATCCAAACCCTGTACCGCATCATCATTTTTATTGTAAGGTATGCAAAGATATACTTAATATAGATATCGAATGTTCGGTAGCAAAAAAGAGAGATATACATGGGCATAAGGTAGAGGATGTACAGTCAACATTTTATGGGGTCTGCAAGAGATGTTTAAAAAATGAGCAATGAGGGAGGGGCTAAGGGCATAAGGTTTGAGGTTTAGCCTCTAACCTTTGGCCTTACGCCTTTAGCCTTGTGCCTTTAGCCTTGTGCCTTGCGCCTTGTGCGAAGAGAGGGGGTGAAATGGATAGGGAAGGGAGAACAGGATTAAAAGATAGATTACTGTCGGAAATGGAAGGATATTTCCAAAATGATATAAAGAGAATACAGCATGCAAGAAAGGTTACTGCATTTGCAGAAGAGATAAGTAAAGAAGTAGATTCCGACTATGAGGTGATTATAGGCGCAGCAGTGTTACATGATATTGGAATCCATATGGCAGAAAAGAAATATAATTCAAATAGCGGCCGTTATCAGGAGAAGGAAGGACCACCGATAGCAAGGAACATATTAAAGAAGCTGGGTATAGATGAGGATGTTATTGAAGAGGTCTGTGACATTATTGGCCATCATCATTCTCCCGGACCACAGGAAACAGCTAATTTTAAGGTACTGAATGATGCAGATTGGTTGGTTAATATAGAAGAGGAGGTGAGAACTAAAGATAAAGACAGATTAAGAAAGATAATAGAAAAGGTATTTCTTACCGAACCCGGGAAAAGAAAGGCATATGAGCTGTATATTGAGTAGGTATTTAGATTAAAAATCCGGATAAAACTATTAAGATGAAAAGGAGATTTCTATGTTTTGTTATCAATGTGAGCAGACAGTTGAAGGAACAGGGTGTACAAAGATTGGAGTGTGTGGTAAGAATGAGGATATTGCCAGCCTGCAGGATACACTCCTTTTTGGGGTAAAGGGGATTGCAGCCTATGGTTTCCATGCAAAGGAACTGGGAGCTACAGATCCTGAGGTTGATGCCTTTATGCATGAGGCATTATTTTCTACTCTAACAAATGTCGATTTTGACCCGCATCGCTTTCTTAAGCTTGTGCTTAAGGCTGGTGAGATGAATATCAGGGTAATGGAGATCCTGGATAAGGCACATACAGAGCGTTTCGGGAATCCGGAGCCTGCAGAGGTTTCAACCGGTACGGTTGAAGGTCATGCTATTCTAGTGACAGGACATGATCTTCTTGACCTCTACGAATTACTCATGCAAACCGAGGGTAAAGGGATAAATGTCTATACTCACAACGAGATGCTGCCTGCCCATGGTTATCCTGAACTAAAAAGGTTTAAGCACCTTGCAGGGAACTGGGGTGGCGTATGGCACAAGCAGAAGAGGGAGTTTGCTGATTTTCCCGGGGCAATACTTGCCACTACTAACTGTGTTCTTATTCCCAAGGATTCTTATAAAGATAGGCTCTTTACTTGCGGGATTGCAGGGATAGCAGGTGTGACACATATTAAGGGAAAGGATTTTAGCCCGGTCATTGATAAGGCCCTCTCATTACCACGGCTGCCCCAAAAAGAGGGAACAAAGCTTGTTACAGGATTTCACCATAAGAATGTCCTTGCATTAGCTGAAAAGATCATAGACGCTGTTAAGGCAGGTAAAATAAAACACTTCTTTCTTATTGGGGGATGTGATGCACCGGGTGATAAAGGGAATTACTATCGCGAATTTGCAAAGGCGGTCCCAAATGATTGTGTCATCCTTACACTTGCTTGCGGAAAGTATCGTATCAATGATATAGATTTCGGGAGTATTGATGGTATCCCGCGTCTCATTGATCTGGGACAATGTAATAATGCATATTCTGCAATTCAGATCGCCTCTGCACTCGCTGATGCATTTAAAACCGATGTGAATGGATTGCCGTTATCAATGGTTATCTCGTGGTTTGAACAAAAGGCGGTAGCAATCCTGTTATCCTTATTGCACCTTGGTATAAAAGGGATTCGTATCGGTCCCAGGCCCCCTGCTTTTATTTCCGAGGGGGTATTTAAGATATTACAAGACACCTTTGATCTGAAACTTATTGGTGATCCCAAGGAAGACCTTAAGGCGATTTTAGGTTAGATTATAATATAAACCACAGATGACACTGAGATTTTCTCTGTGTCATCTGTGGTCTTATACTTTTCTCATTTCAAATATTTTTTTATATACATTGATGTAATCTTCTACCATGCGGGATTGGCTGAATCGTTCCTCTACCCAACAGCGGCACTTATTTCTATCAATACTATGAATCTGTTTCAAACTCTTTACAGCCTCTTTAATATCATTGACCAGATATCCTGTCCCGTCATTTTCTATTATCTCAGGCATTGACCCCTTTGGAAAGGCCACAACAGGGGTCCCGCAGGCCATTGACTCAACAACGCTCAGTCCAAAGGGTTCTTCAAAATTAATTGGATGCAGGAGTGCGTAGGCACCACCAAGGAGTTTATCCCTCAACTCCGGTCCTGCTGATCCCATATAGACCATAGTGTCGTTATTCAGATGAGGCGCAACCTTTTTATCAAAATAGGCACGGTCATGAATAATTCCTGCAATTATAAGTTTCATGCCAAAGATCCTGGCAATCTCAATCGCCTCTTCTGTTCCTTTATCAGGATGGATACGGCCAAAAAACAAAAGATAATCCCCTGTTTCCTCTTTAAAAGTAAAGGATTCCAGATCAATACCGTGATAGACCGTGGCGATATAATCAAGATCAGGACTACGATCAGCATTGCTGATAGAGACGTAATAACTACGGTCACTGTATTCCTTATACACAGGAAGGATCTGCGGGGAAGAGAACCCGTGGATAGTAGTAACAATCGGGGTGTCTACAAGCCGGCTATAAGAAAGAGGCAAAAAATCAAAGTGGTTATGGATCAGGTCAAACTCCTCTGCCTGTTCAAAGAGATGGGCAATATGCAGACACTCCCATATCTTGGGGGATAGACTCTTATCCTCTTCGTATGGAGCGGGGCAGATAGATTTAAGTTTCCCTTTTGTTTGTGAATCAGCCGTCGCAAAGAGTGTAACATCAACCCCTTTTTTAACCAGCCCTTCACATAGTAGAGAGACCACCCTTTCCCACGGACCATAATGCCTTGGCGGTGTTCTCCATGCAACAGGTGACAAGATAGCAATTTTCATAAAATTAGGCCTTTACTTTTACCTGAAAATCCCCCTAAATCCCCCCTTTAAAAGGGAGGAGGAGGAATTAGGTTTTTTTCCCTTTGTGCTTATTATAAAAGAATATCCATGGACTTTCAAGCAAAAAAAGCAAAAAAAATCTTGCCTTTTAAAGGTATTATAGGATATACTTAAATGGTGTTTTTAGCTTCCCAAAAAAGAGAGGGGAACAGATGTCTTTAGCACATAACCCTAAAAAGAGATTTACATATCATCTAATAATAAATAAATGCCTATTATTTTTTATGATTGCATATCTCTGTATCTTTGCGGGTGATAATCTTCACACAATGGCATATGCTGATGCCTCTGTAAAACTTAGCTGGAATGGAGTTACAGATAGTAATCTGGCAGGTTATAAAATTTATTATCATATAGATGTCTCAGGCCCTCCTTATAGCGAGATTGCAGATATTGATAAATCAATAAATTCATATGAATTTTCAGGGATAGAGGAAGGACATGCCTATTATTTCGTTGTTACTACTTATGATATAGAATACTATGAAAGTGAATACTCCGAAGAGGTTTGTGTTGCTTTTAATGTTTTGGATACACATGCTCCCGCAATTTATGATGTCGGGTCTTTGAACATATCAACTGATGCCGCTACTATTACATGGAATACAGATGTGGCAGGCAGTACGCAGGTAGAATATGGTACAACAACCTCTTACGGGAATCTTACGACATTTGATCCCATTCTTACCCTGAGTCATACCCTGATACTTACAGATCTGACACCCTCTACTTTGTATCACTTTCGGGTTCGTTCCCAGGATGAAGCTGGTAATCTTGCGATTTCAGGGGACTACACATTTACTATATTTACTCCTGGTAGTATTATTATTTGGGATGACGGTATTGTTGATAACGCTGATTCAGGTTTTAGTGTAATAGGTGACTGGGATACATATTCTGTTCCAAATTCTGTTATCTATGGATCTGATCTACGCTATCATGTTGCCGGCACAGGGATAAATAAGGCCGTATGGGATGCAGAATTAATCAACGGGCCCGGTACTTATAAAACAATGATATGGTATCTTGGACACAGTCACCTTGCCAGTAATGCACCATTTACTGTTAACCATGGTGGCATGGCTGATACAGTAATCGTGAATCAGCAAATAAATAAGGGGCGATGGGTGAGTTTAGGTGTCTATGATTTTGCTGGTGATGGAACAGAGAATGTAACACTTACAGATGATGCTGCCAAAGGGGTAGTCGCTGATGCTGTCAAGTTTGAACCGTGTACAACAGTCCTGGATGGTATTGTTGACAACACTGATTGTAACTTCAGTGCAGCAGGAGACTGGAAGACAGCTATCAAATCACCATCACCGGGTTTCTATGGCAGCGAGTATTGCTGGACCTTTGCTGGTTTTGGTGCCGAGAAAGCCGCATGGACTGCGGAGTTAGCCGATGGTGCTGGCTTCTACGAGGTATTTGTATGGTATCCAATACATACTGATTATGCTACCAATGCGCCATATACTATCAACCATGCTGATGGATCTGATACAGTACTGGTGGATCAGAGTATAAATGGTGGGCAATGGGTGAGCATAGGGATTTATAACTTTGCTGATGATGGTGCCGAGAGTGTCACCTTATCAGACGATGCAGATAATTATGTGATTGCCGATGCTGTGAGGTTTGTTAGAAGGTAAAAAAGAAAAATATATGAAGAAAAGGATTGGCATAGTTGTTAAACCTCACAAGTCAAAGGTAGAAGAGATACTGAGAGGTCTTCTCGATTGGCTGAAGAAGAGAGAGATAGATATATGTCTTGACAGAGAAACTGCCTCTACTATCGATATGAAGTCTACCTGTGAAAGATCGAGTATACCCTCCAAGTCAGATATAATCATTGTCCTTGGCGGTGATGGGACTCTCCTGAGCATAGCCCGTCACGTAGGTAATAGTAATGTGCCGATCCTGGGGGTTAATCTCGGTGGACTCGGGTTTCTTACAGAAGTCACACTTGATGAGCTTTATCCGACCCTGGAGCGTGTAATAGCCGAGGATTATGCTATCGAAGAGAGGATGATGCTTAATGCCTGCATCAGGAGGGACGGCAAGATAGCCACCAGATATATGCTGCTTAACGATGTAGTGATAAGCAAGGGGGTATTAGCGCGTATCATCGATCTTGAGGTGAAGATCAATGGCCAGTATGTGGTTACCTATAGGGCAGATGGTTTAATAGTCTCCACACCTACAGGGTCAACCGCATATTCATTATCAGCAGGCGGCCCTATCCTATATCCGACAATGAATGCTATTATCCTGACCCCTATCTGTCCCTTTACATTGACAAACAGACCGATCGTAGTCCCTGAAAATGTAAAGGTTGAGGTAAGATTGACTACCGACAACGAGGATGTGCAGGTCACCCTTGATGGACAGGAGGGTTTCCCTATTACATACGGTGATGCGGTAGAGATAGAGAGGGGGGATAATACTATAAGGCTTATACAATCACCAGGAAAAAACCACTACCAGGTTCTGCGAAAAAAGCTGAAATGGGGGGAAAGATAACAGGTTTAAGTGAACTAAAGTGCCTTAAGTGAACTAAAGTTTATGGAATATAAGCTTTGTCCGGTTAGGTTTTTGCATAAGAATAATTTTTCAACCTAACTGAATTTTGATGATACTAAAGAGTATAAAAGTGCCTAAAATGC
>QIDP01000069.1 GCA_003229375.1 Nitrospirota bacterium | reverse complement strand
CATATAGGGGTCTTACAGTTCTGAAGACAAAAAATGCAATGTTTCTGCGGGGTTACAGGCAGCAGGAGACTTTATCTCTTAAACTCCTGTTCTACTATTCTTACCCTGTTCGTGCTTCCTGCGTTGTATCTTACTGTAGGCAAGTTTAAGGAGAATGGAAACAGAGAAAACACAGAAGACCATTATTCTAAAAAACCTCAGGAGCTCCAAGCATGAAAACATTATGTCAAGCCAATTTGGACATCCCCCATCTCGATAAATATATCTTTACTATATTTAACTCCTTGATTTTTAAAACACATTATAACATGATGGGGAATGTCCAAAAAAATTTACATCAAAAAAAATTGACAATACCGATCTTCACCTTTATACTAATTTCAGAGGCCTAAAAAAGACAAAAAAAACCTGCATGATAACAGATTTTAAAGATACTATCGGGGAATCACTGTTATTGCTGTACAGCCGGATCGGGCTATAGTTGTGCAGGTAGTTTATTAAACTAGTTTAACCTAAAAAGGAGGAAACAGATGTTAAAAGACAAGAAGTTATTATTTCTATTTTTATCTCTTTCAATTGCTTTGTTTAATTGTAATTCATGCAAAGGCAATCCAAAACAATTAGAGAAATTGGAAGAAAATAAAGCTGTTCAAGAGACAGAGGCAAAAAATGATAATGATGTTGTAGCAAAGGTGAACGATTATGAAATTACGAGAACCCAGCTTGACATGGTTGTTCAGTCAATGGCTCAGAGAAATATGAGATTTCAGAAAAACGCAGAGACCCCTTTAATCTCCAGGAAGCTTGAAGAGGAAGCATTAAATAATATAATTGATAACGAACTTTTGTATATGAAAAGCCTTGAGAACAAAATCGATGATATTGATGACCAGGTTTTAAAAATATTAGATAAAATAAAAAAGCAGTATAAAACAGAAGAAGAGCTTAATGATATTCTCGCCAAAGATAATCTTACTATAGATATGTTAAAGTCTAATATAAAAAAGAATATAAGTATAAGAAATTTTATAGAAAAGGACGTTGCTTCAAAGATAACAATAACAGATGAAGAGGGGAAAAAGTTTTATAAGGAAAATATAGACAAATTTAAAAGGCCTGAACAGATAAAAGCAAGTCATATCCTTGTAAAGGTAGAAAAAGGGGCCTCTGAAGAGGTAAAAAAAGAGGCGCTGAAAAAGATAAAAGAGATTCAGGAAAGGATTAAAGGTGAGGAAGATTTTGCAAAAATTGCTAAAGAGTCTTCAGATTGCCCAAGCAGCAGCAAAGGAGGGGACCTTGGATTTTTTTCAAAAGGCAGGATGGCCCCACCTTTTGAAAAGGCAGCGTATGCTTTAAAGGTAGGTGAGATAAGCGATATAGTAGAGACACGATTCGGTTATCATATAATCAAATGTACTGATAAAAATAGTGCGGAAGTAACTCCCTATGAAAAAAAAGCCGAAGAGATAAAAAGACGTTTGAGGAACCCAAAAATCCAAAAACAGATGATATCTCTAATAGCAGATTTGAGAAAGAATGCAAATATCGAGATATTATTAAAATAATGTAACTACTCAGGTGGATAGTCTATAGGTATTTAGCTGAATAGTGAGGAAGAAATATGCGAGATCATACAAAGCTCAAAGCGGTTGGGAGCCTTGATTCGTTCTTTGCGCAGTCCTAACAGACTACAGTCTAAACAACCTAAGTAGTTACAAAATAATAATATAAGGTAATGGATGAGAAATCTACTACTACTGATCTTAGCTATTATCTTTTATTATTTTATTAGAAGGTTGCTTCTTGATACCTCAGAAAAGAGAGATAAGAATCATTCAGCTACCACAATAGAAGACGAAATGGTCAAGGATCCTCTGTGTAATATCTACATACTCAAGTCTGAGGCTGTGAAGCGATCTGTAAGAGGAAAGAGATACTATTTCTGCAGTTCTGAATGTGCTAAAAAGTTTGCTGACAACCGATCCCCAAACTAATTGGTTCTCTATGAGTATGTTACAATTCACCGAATATTTACCACCGAGCTTGCGGTGGAACTATGCAACATCTCCTTCCATTACCTCTTTTACACATCCATCAGCCTGTTTCACGAGAAGGGCTCCATTATGGCTAATGCCAACTGCCATCCCCCCGGTAACCCTGTCAGAGGATGTAACTGTCACATGGCAGTTAAGAGTAGCAGAAAGATCAGACCACACCTCTATGATATCCTCTATCCCGCCTGATATATAATTTTCATACCAGACATCCAGCCTTTCTATGAGTCTGCGGATCAATCTGGTGCGTTTCACATATACCCCTTTTTCATCCTTGATAGAGGTGGCAATTGATCTCACCTCCCGGGGAAAAGAGGATATATCCGTGTTTACATTTATCCCTATACCGATAATTACATAATTGAGTGTATTACCCGTAGAACCTGTTTCTAAGAGGATACCGCCTAACTTTTTTTTTCCGATCATGAGATCATTAGGCCACTTTATAGAAACGGAAAGGTGAAATAGATCCTTGATGGCCCGGGCAGCGGCAACCCCGGCAACAAGGGTGAGTTGTGATACATCAGCAGGGGCTATATCGGGTTTCAGGATAACTGATAGATATATCCCTACCCCCTTTGGTGATAACCATGAACGGCCGGCTCTTCCCTTTCCTTTACTCTGGGATTCAGATATGATAACCGTGCCTTCTTTTTTTCCTTCTGATGCAAATTCTTTTGCTACCTCATTTGTCGATTTGACCTCGTCAAGCAGATGTATCTCTGAGCCGATCAATCCGGTTAAAAGATCTCTCTTGATTTCAGATACTGATATTTGGTTAAAAGGAGAAGACACTTATCCCATCTCCATACTGATATCTACTGCCGGGGCAGAATGGGTCAGGGCACCCACAGAGATACAATCTACTCCTGTCTTTGCCACCTCAACTACTGATTCCATATCTATACCACCCGATGCCTCTACCACTACCCTTCCATTTATCAATTTGACAGCTTCCTTTATCTCAGGGATAGACATGTTGTCAAGCATTATAACCTCTGCACCAGAGTCCAATGCCTCCCCTACCCCTTTTAGGTTCCCTACTTCTACCTCTATCTTCACCATACCGGCTATATTTTTTTTAATTCTTTTGATTGCCTTTCTGATGCTGCCAACCGCTTTGATATGATTATCTTTAATCAGTACCCCCCCTGAAAGTCCTGAACGATGATTTTTCCCCCCGCCACACCTGACAGCATATCTCTCCATCCCCATCCATAGGGGCGTTGTCTTACGTGTATCGATTATTTCTGCCTTATATCCCTCTGTCAATTCCACATATTTAGCTGTTAGTGTGGCAATACCGCTCAGTCTCTGGAGGATATTCAGTCCTACCCTTTCGCCTATAAGGAGAGATCTGGTATCCCCGGAAAGTTCTATGATGCCCTCGCCACAAGATACCTTGTTCCCATCTCTGTATATCTCCTGAAATTCTATTGATTGGTTGAGAGAATGAAATACCTCCTTTAAAATATCTATTCCACAAAGGATGATATTCTCTCCGGCGATGACCTTTGCTATAGATTGGGAGTTTTCTGTGATTATGGCATTGGTTGTAATATCACCTGTCTGTATGTCTTCAGTCAATGCTGTTTCTATGAAATACTTTATGGAAGGAAGAATGGGGAGCATATCTATTTTATTCACACATCCTTGTTATACTTTTTAGGTTCTCCTGGAGTTTACTCTCTTTAACTATCAACGTCTTCTGTTTGTCTTTGTCCTTCTCCACAACCTCTGCCGGTGCCCTTGTCATAAAATCCCTGTTGGAGAGCTTCTTACTGACAAATATCAGATCCTTTTTCACCTTTTGCAATTCCTTCTCCAGTCTTATCTTTTCTTCCTTGAAATTGATAAGACCTTCCAGGGGGATAAATATCTCTATCTCATCTATTACAGCGGTTGCAGCAAATTTTTCTCTTTTACCATTAATACCTATCCTCAGTTCCTTAAGCATAGCAAGCCTGGAGATGTAATCCTTTTCTCTTATCAGGATACTTGTTTTGTTCTTATTATCCACATTGAGGATCACATTTAATCTCTCTGATGGGGCAATATCCATCTCACCCCTGATATTCCTTATCCCTCTCAGGACATCCATTATCAGATGCATCTCTTTTTCTGCTATATCATCAACCATGTCCTCCTCAAACTCGGGATATGAGGAGACCATGATACTCTCTTCTTCATGTGGGAGCTGCTGCCATATCTCCTCTGTGATAAATGGCATAAAGGGGTGAAGGAGCCTGAGACTCTTCTCTAAAACATTAACAAGGATATTCTGAGATATCTTCTTCTCTCTGCCTTCATCAAGGAGTCTGGTCTTGATCAACTCTATGTACCAGTCACAGAATTCATGCCAGATGAACTGATATATCGAACTTGCTGCCTCATTAAATTTATAATCATCAAGCGCCTTCCTCACATCTAATATGGTACGGTTCAGCCTGCTGAGTATCCATCTGTCAACAAGCTTAAACTCTGATTTCTCAACCTCTATCCCGGCTCCACCATTGTAATCAGAGAGGTTTAGAAAGGTAAACCTTGAGGCATTCCACAGCTTGTTTGCAAAATTTCTATATCCTTCGATCCTATCCTTGGATAGTTTTATATCTCTTCCCTGTGCAGCAAAGGCAGCCAACGTGAATCTAAAGGCATCTGTTCCATATTTATCCATCATAAAGAGAGGATCAATAATGTTTCCCTTAGACTTACTCATCTTCTGACCCTCAGCATCTCTTACCAGGGCATGTATATAGACATCCCTGAACGGTACATCCTTCATGAACCTTAATCCTAACATGATCATCCTTGCCACCCAGAAAAAGAGGATATCGAAACTGGTTACAAGGACGGATGTGGGGTAGAAGAGTCTTAACTCTTGTGTCTTCTCAGGCCATCCAAGGGTTGAGAATGGCCACAGTGCAGAGCTAAACCATGTATCGAGAACATCTGTCTCCTGTTGTATGTTACTCCCGCCACACTTTACACACCTCTCCGGATCCTCCCTCGATACAGTTATCTCTTTGCAATCGAGGCAATTCCATGCAGGAATCTGGTGTCCCCACCAGATTTGACGGGAGATACACCAATCCTTGATATTCCTCATCCACTCAAAATAGGTATTCTCCCATCCCCTCGGAATAATTCTTACCCTGCCATTCCTGACAATATCTATTGCAGGTTCAGATAGCGGTTTCACCCTCACAAACCACTGTTTTGAAAGGGTTGGTTCAATGATAGTTCTGCACCTGTAACAGTGACCTACTGAGTGGAGATAATCTGCGATCTTTACCAGATACTTCTCCTCTTTAAGCCTCTTCACCAACTCCTTCCTGCACTCGAAACGATCCATCCCGTTATATCTACCTGCCTCTTCATTCATTGTCCCATCATCATTCATCACCTTTAATTGAGCCAGATTATGTCGACCTCCTATGTCAAAATCGTTAGGATCGTGTGAGGGCGTAATCTTTAATGCCCCTGTGCCGAATGATTCATCAACATATTCATCTGCAATTATAGGGATTTCCCGGTTCGCTACAGGGAGCAGTACGCTCCTTCCTATCAGGGATGTGTATCTGGTATCACCAGGATTAACAGCAACCGCTGTATCACCGAGCATTGTTTCAGGACGGGTAGTAGCTATTGTCAGATAGTCAGTAGATGCACGTTTTTCCCCTTTAATCATAAGGGGATATTTGATGTAATAAAGATTTCCTTTTTTTTCTTCATGTTCCACCTCCAGATCCGAGAGGGCAGTATGACACCTGGGACACCAGTTGATAATATAATCACCTTTATATATAAGACCATCTTCATAGAGACTCACAAATACCTCTCTTGTTGCCATAGAGAGCCCCTTATCCATTGTGAATCTCTCTCTCTCCCAATCACATGTGGAGCCAAGCTTCTTTAACTGCCTTATAATCGTTCCCCCTGATTCCTCTTTCCACTTCCATATCCTCTCAACAAACCTTTCCCGCCCCAATTCATGTCTATCCTTCCCTTCTTCCATAAGCTGCTTTTCTACTACATTTTGGGTAGCTATACCTGCATGGTCTATCCCTGGCATCCATAAGGTATTGAATCCATCCATCCTCTTCCACCTGACCAGGATATCCTGAAGTGTATTGTTCAGGGCATGCCCTATATGGAGAGATCCGGTTATATTAGGGGGAGGAATGACAATGCAGTATCTTTTTTTGTTGTCTGATTTCTCATCAGCATGAAAGAATCCCTTCTCCATCCAGTAGTTATACCACCTGGTCTCCACCTTACCCGGGTCATACCTTTTATTTAATTTTATCTTATCCAATTTTAGTTACCCTTATTCACTATTTTATCTTTCCGATTTCCTCTTTGATAAGTTTTCTGGCAAGATTCGGGACTACCTCCCTTGCAATCTCTCTTACTGTATTTAATACCTCTTCTGACAGATCTGACACTGTCTTCTCAACCGCTTCCCTTAATACATTTTCAGCAACTGTCTTAACGTAGGACTCTATCACACCTTTAAGGCTCCCTCCGTCTGCTGTCGTCTCTGTTCCTTCCTCTTTCCTGATATCCATATTTTTTTCCTCCTTAATTTCCACCTCTTCCTCTATCTCACCTGCCTTTTCAACCTTTTCTGTCTCTTCCTCTGTATCCGTGTCAGCCAACAGGGCCTCTTCTTCTGCTGACTCCAATTCTTCTGCACCCTCTACAGCCTCTTCAGCAGTTCCTGTTTCCTCTCCTTCTATCCCTTCTCTATTGAATTCAGCTAAAAGTTCCTCTTTTTCTTCTTCTGCAAGTTCCATTTCCTTCATAGCTTCTGTAGTCATAGAATCCTTATCAGTTTCGTTCTCTCCTTCTATTTCTATAGAAAAATCAGGGATATCTATCTCGTCTTCATTCCGGGATACTTTTCCTTCTGCAGCAATAGCTTCTCCGGAAGAATCAACACGTTCTCCTGCATCCGTGATTTCATCATCGGGTTGAAGTTTTAAAATTGCCTCCTCTTCAGGATTAATTTCTGCTTCTCCAGACACATCTGCGGTATTATCTATGATATCCATTGTCTCCTCCTCTTTGTTCTCCTCACTGCTAGCCCACTCACCGGTCTGAACCTCCCCTGATGGTGGAGAAACACCTCCCCTTACCAATCCCCTGACCTTTTCTATCAACTCCTCTGACTTGAAGGGTTTGGAGATATAACCGTCTGAACACGCTAAATCATACTTCTCCTTATCAATCTCACCTAAACCGGTCAGAAGTAAGATAGGGATTGAACGGTATTCCGGTGTATCCTTTAGTTTGGTGCAAAGTTCAAAGCCATTGAGTCCCGGCATAGAGACATCTGCAATAATAATATCAGGCCTGCTTTCCTTGAGCTTTTCCAGTGCAACAAGTCCGTCTCCTACAGTAGTGACCTCTACATCCTCATTTTCAAACGCCAGTTCTACTACTCTCTGTATAGTGACACTGTCATCCGCAAGTAAAAGCTTTGTAGGCATAATCAGGTCCCCCGCTTTTATGGTCTAAAATTTTATAACCATCTTATATCATATAATTAGACGTAAAGCAATATTGATTCCACTGCAAAAACCCAAAAATTGGTAGCCGCAGGCTAAAGCCTGCGAAAAAGTTTGCTATAAATCAGCCACTTACGCAACCTAAAGGTTGCGGCTACCCTGTTTTTGAGGTTTTTGCAGTAAAGTCAATATTAAGATTTAGGGATGATTTTACCGGGATTCATTATATTGTTCGGATCGAGCACCCCCTTTATCCGCCTCATGACCTCTATACCTGCTGGCTCTATCTCCTCCCCGATAAATGGTCTCTTGGTGATCCCCACACCATGCTCACCGGATAGCGTTCCTCCCAGCTCTAATGTTGCCCTGAATATCTCCTTTACAACCTTTTCTGCACGTTCCATCTCATCGCTATCATCTTTGCTTATCATTATATTCACATGGATATTTCCATCCCCTGCATGACCGAAATTGGCAATGGTGAGATTATATCGCTTCCCGATATCTCTGACCTTCTTTATGATATCCGGTACCTTACTCCTCGGGACAGTTATGTCCTCATTGATCTTTATCTTATTGAGACGTCCTAAGGCAGGAGAGATGGCCCTCCTCGCTGTCCAGAGATACTCTTTATCCTTTTCATCTCTGGCGATCCTTATCTCGGAGGCTCCGCCTTTACGGCATATCGCTGCAACCCTGTCTATATCTCTGTCTGCAACTACTTTGTCACCATCAACCTCTATCAAGAGGAGCGCCTCAGCTTCTGTGGGTAACCCCATCTTTAAAAAATCCTCTACGCAACGTACTGTGGTCTGATCCATAAATTCCAGGGTTGAGGGGATGATTCTGCAACCTATAATATCTATGACAGTGGCAGAGGCATTATCTATCTGCGGGAAGACAGCCAGTAGTGTCCTTATAGATCCAGGGAGGGGTATCAGCTTCAATGTTATCCTGGTAATAACCCCTAGAGTCCCTTCAGAGCCTATTATAAGTTTGGTGAGGTCATACCCGACTACTCCCTTCATGGTTCTCACACCTGTATTTAATATCTCGCCTGTAGGGAGTACAACCTCCAACCCTAGGACATAGTCCTTTGTTACCCCATACTTAACCCCTCGAGGCCCACCCGAGCACATTGCGGCATTTCCACCAAGTGTGGAGATTTTAAGGCTCGCCGGATCAGGGGGATAGAACAGCCCCAGCCTCTCGACCTCCTCCTGAAGCCTGTATGTTACTACGCCTGGTTCTACCATAGCAATGAAGTTCTTAGTATCTATCTCTACAATCCTGTTCATCCTTGTAAGTACCAGTGATATTCCTCCCTCTACAGCGAGCGAGCCACCAACAAAACCAGTACCTGCACCCCTCGGGACAACAGGGATCCTTTCTCTGTTTGCCACTTTGATTATCCGGGATATCTCTTCTGCTGTCTTTGGCCTTATTACAACATCAGGGAGGTATCTCTGTTTCGTTGCATCATAGGAATAACATATCCTATCCTCCATCGATAAGAGACAATACTCCGTGCCGGCAATTCTCTCAAGCTCCTTTATAATGCCCTTTGTTAACATCTGATATCTAAAGTTACTATAAAATAGAATATTATAATATAAATATACATTAACCTTTTAAAAAAAACACAAAAAATATCCATCTTTCGTTTGAGTTTTAGGGAGTGACAAGAGTAGACAAGCCATCAAATAGGTATGGAATGCAAGACAGAGAGGAAATGATATGGATAATCTCAACTTTAAAATAGGATTCAAGATGTCAAGAGTTCGAGAGAATTAGTAATGAGTAATGCGTTATCAGTATTTATTTTCTCATTACGCGTTACGCATAACGGATTACGGATTACGGTCTTTTGATCACTTGAACCCTCGAATCCTTAATTAAATTTAAAATATCAGGGAAAACCAGATTGTCGGGAGACAGTACAGTTTAGATATTTGTATCTATAATCTTCTGAATCTCTGTTTTAGATTTAACACCCACTACCTGCTGTATCACCTTTCCACCCTTGAAGAAGAGGAGGGTTGGGATTCCTCGAATACCATATTTTGTTGCTGTCTTCGAATTTTGATCTACATTCAGCTTCCCTACTACTATTTTGCCCTCATACTCCTTAGCAAGCTCCTCAATGGTTGGAGCGATAATCTTGCACGGGGCACACCAGTCAGCCCAGAAATCAACCAGGGCAGGTATGTCTGATTGTAGTACTTTGTCATCAAAATCACTATCACTCAAATGTAAAATATTTCCTTCCATGTTGCAATTTCCTCCACTCAAATAACTTTACCCTTAATAATTTGCATTAAATTAAAAAATCACTCAATTCAGGTTAAAATATCACAGAAACCTCAAAAAAACAATTAAAAAAATTTAAAAAATTATTTTTTTTAACCTCTAGTTGCTAACCCCCTGTCTATCAGCAATTCTCGCCTAATTGTAACATACTGTTAATTAAGGCGTTGCAACAAATACATTAAAATAGTTTCGTACGATTAGAGTATGTTGGGATCTCTTTTACGAACGGTTTTACCGAATATATTTACGAGCTTTTTTCATTTATCCTGGAAATCAGGGTTTCTCTTCTCAATAAAGGCAGCTATTCCCTCCTTCATATCTGCTGTCTCACATATCTTTCCAAAGAGTCTTGATTCTTGTTTCAAACCATCTTCTTGTGAAGAGGTCATACCAGTCTTTATGGCATCCATTGCGAATTCTATAGCAATCTTCCCCTTTGAGGCAATCTTTCTTGCCAGCTCCTTAGCCTGTTTCAAGAGATCTGCGGGTGGGACTATCCTGTTCACCAGCCCTATACTCAACGCCTCCTTTGCCGTGATCATATCACCTGTAAGTATTAATTCTTTAGCCTTTGCATGTCCGGCTATCCGTAGCAATCGCTGTGTTCCGCCAAATCCAGGGATGATCCCGAGATTGATCTCGGGCTGACCAAATTTTGCCAGTTCACTGGCTATCCTTATATGGCATGCCATTGCCAGTTCATTTCCTCCTCCGAGACAGTGACCATTGATGGCAGCAATAATAGGCTTTTTCATATCCTCTATCCTGCTGATAACAATCTGTCCTTTTGTTGAGAAATCCTCCCCTTTGACAGAGGAATCTAAGGTCTTAATCTCATTTATATCTGCCCCTGCCACAAATATAGTACTGCCTGCCCCGGTGATTATCCCAACCCTGACATTATCATCCCTTTCAATCTCCCCTATAACCTCCTCCAGTTCATTTAAGACTGTAGAGCTCAAGGCGTTCGCAGGCGGGTTGTTTATTGTGACTATACCAATCCTTTCCTCCACACCATAATTTACAAGTCTATCAGCAGCCATAATAGTATTCCTTTCAATTACCATGCCTTGAAGAAACGACCGTCAGTTCCATTTTTTCCTATCCCCACCCTAACTATCCTGTAACATTTAGGACATCTGCCTGTATAGGCGGTCTTCTCTTTATTGATATATACCCGCTTGTATATATTACAGCATTCAAAGAGGACGCCTATATATCTTTTTTTTTCTTTCCTATGCGCCATTCTACTAATATTAGCCGGGAAATGATCGACATTTTCTACAACCCTATATCAAATGGGCCAAAGAACTTAAAGAGATAGGTATCCTTTAGTTTAACATCCCCTCTGTTTGTAACAAACTTCAATATATTGTTCTCCTTATCCTTAATTATAAGAATCATATCAAATATCCCTTTGGTGGCCTCACTGTAATATAGAGGGATCCTGTAACTGGAACCAATAGGGATATATAATATACGCATAGTTGTAATGTCTCCAACAGATGAAATAAAGACAGCAACAGATATATCCCCCTGTGATACTATCTTACCTCCACTTATAATGATCTTTTCTTCCAGATAACCCGCCACATATTCTTGTATACCTTTTGAATTTTTATTATCAGCTATTAATGATACCTCTAACGATACAGTCTTACCCTTCAGGTCAAAGGATATCTTATTTAGGGTACTCTCTACAGCAGCAGAGATTGTCCTCTGATAGTCCGATGATAAAGAGGTATCAGGCGGTTTATACATCACAAAGGAGCAACCTGTAAAGAGAAAAAATGATACAGCAGTTATAAAGATATATTTCATTAGCCAAATTAACGCCAGAGATAGTAGCTTGTTTAGTAACCGTTCACAGAACACTGAAATTAGAAATTAGGTAATAGTTCAGCCATAATTTTAATCCTTAAAAAGCATAATACATTACCACGGATATTCCGTGTCTTTTCGTGGTGAATTATTACGATAACACAAATTTCCAATTTCTAATTTCCAATTGGGTGTGGCTACTTTGAAACAACCTGTTTTTCAATTTTTTGTATAATTCCTCCTAAATCCTCTACAGTATTTTCGTAACTATTAATAAA
>QIDP01000017.1 GCA_003229375.1 Nitrospirota bacterium | reverse complement strand
TTATTAATAGTTACGAAAATACTGTAGAGGATTTAGGAGGAATTATACAAAAAATTGAAAAACAGGTTGTTTCAAAGTAGCCACACCCATCGATTTTTGATAATGCACCAAAAACATCAGCTCTCATCACACCCACCCAGGCCGCGCTTTCTTGTAACTGTGGGACTACCCTACTTTCCACATCGTCTGGGGAAACAATAATACTCATAATCTGAGGTAATGTAAACTTGTTTTGTTTTAAATAATACGCAGAAAGGAAATCAGCATATGTCTGATGCGCCCAACCAATGCGATTGATGCCGCGAGAAGAAAAAAGACCGGTAGAAAGCGTTTCTTCCACGGCTACTTTAGTAACATCAAACCTATTACCTCTAAAATGCTCATTTCCTCCGTATAGATCTTCTATGGTAATGTCTTCACCTGGAACATGACCGAGGTCAGTACCTGTCCAAATTGCATTTTTATTACAGAAAATAGTGAGTGCCGCAATACGGGATGCTATTGCTAATCGCTGTTCAGTATTTAGATTTCCAGTATGTCCAGATGAAATACGATCGGGATTCGTTTCATTGCAAAGCAATTTACATCCCTCCTGATACAGATCGCTTTGCGCAGAAGGAAACCGTCCATTTTTTAGGTAAATGTTCATTAAAAATTCTAACGTGATAGGTTTTATTGCAAATGGAACAGCTTTTTTAGTATCAATTTCCTCTAAGAAAGTAGAAGTGTTTATCCCTCTTAGTTTAGCAGCTTCTTCAACATCCTTCTTTCGTAATGGGACGAGTTCAGATGCTTTAAATGCATGATTTCCCCATAGATCTACTATGCCCGACTCTAAAGATGCAGGCCATTCTGCTGTACGGCATGCAATTCGAAGAAAAAGTCTTTTGACAGGATACTTATGAAATTCATATAGTAATAAAGCTGCTAAAGTATTAATACTCAGGAGGCATTCATCAAAGCTGTCTAAAAATATATGAAGGTTATGATTGCCATCTTTCCACGAAGAAAACTCCCTACTTTCAAAGAGATTCTGGATTAGTCTAACTTCGCTGCCATAAGAACGTAAATTCATCCATATTGCTCGATCCCCTTCTGATAAAATTCGTTTTTCAATATTTTCTTTTTCTGAATCTAAAGTTCTTGTTTTGCCAATGCCGGGTTCGCCCAATAAGGCAAGACATTGATTATCAAGAATTGAATCCAGGGTTAGTAAATTCGGGTTAAATATACCGCCATGTTTAGATTCTGGATCAAATAAATATCCATTGTCAGCCAAACTAAAGGTATCTTCTCTAAGGCACCAGAATCGTTTCCAATTATAGTTGTTTTTTGAAATATCCATGACAATCCATTAGCTCGATAATGGGAATACAATTTTCCACAAAAATTGTTAATAACCCCTCATTTCTACCACCTAACCATTTATTTTAAAATACACCTTCTTTGTTTGCACATTAATTAGGCATCATTCTATCTCAATATAATCCGTCCCATGATCCTCAAGCTTATCCTTATTCCTGTAATACCTTAACGTCATTTGCACTGACTTATGGCCGGCCAGTACCTGTGCCTTCTCAACACCAGCACCATTATCAATAGCACATGTGATCCCGCTATGCCTTAACACATGAGGATGAATCTCAAGACCTATTATAGCTGAATATTTCCTCACAACACAATATACAGCCTGGTCAGTGAGTCTGTTCCTTTTGTCTTTATGATTACCATTGAGTCTAAAGAACAGGTAATCCTCATCTTTAAGATGGTATCCAGAATCACTTAAAGATGTAATATATTCATGAATGCCCCCTGCCAATACGGGCTTTATCTTTGTCTTTATCTGCTCATCTCCTTTGTTTCTATACCACAGAACATGAAATTTCCCTTCCTGGCGAATATCCCCCTTCTTGATATTAACAATAGCACCTCGCCTTAAAACATTGTAAAAAAGAAGAGACAATATAACATGATCCCTGGTCCCTATAAGGGTGGATCTGTCAGGTGCAGATAGTAGGTTTCTTGCCTGCTCTTTGGTAAGACAAACCGTCTTGCTCTCTCCCGGGACCCTTGGCAGTCTCAATTTGGCAAATACATTTCCCTTTACAAGATTTTCAACATGGAGATGATTATACAGTGATCGCAGGGCTGATATCCTAAGGGCTATGGTAGAGGCGGACAGATCCCTCTCCCTGAGGGATTCCCTGTAGGCGATAACATCTTCAAACTTAACCTTGTCAGGATTTCCAATGCTTGTATATTGAAAAAAATCCCTTATTGCCTCAGAGTATTTCCTGCGGGTGGATTTAGCTATGTTTGCGAGAAAGTTTTGTAATGCTCTATAGATTTTTTCTTCTTTACTGTTTGGGTGGAATTGTGTATTATCTTCAACATTTGTCCCTGCAAATGGGATCAGATTATTTGAACTGTTTTGTATATCTTCTTTCAACGACCCTACCCTCCTCGATCAACTACTTTTAAATTTTAATACTATCTTATGGAAATTACAATTTCCGTAAATGGCTTATCTCCTACCCTTTTTACGAAAAGCCCCTAAAGCCATGAGACCTTAGGGGCCGGCACCAAAAATATCAAAGACTTAGTGGATTGAAACACTTTCCTCTGTCCTCCTTTCTTTCTGGATTATAACCGTATGCTAAAGTGGTTTTTTTTCTTGCATTTGAAGCGATTAATGGCTATAATTGTATCAGAATGTGAAATATTTATTATGTCTAATTATACCAAAATTCTATATGATTAATGGAAGTGATGAAGTACATATGGCAACTCGATAAATTATGTGATATATATATTGCATCTATGTTAAAGGAATAGGAGGTGAAATATTTATGAAGAAGATAGAGGCTGTTATTAAACCGTTTAAGTTAGATGAGGTAAAGGACAAGCTTAATGAGATAGGTGTTCAGGGGATAACCGTTAGTGAGGTAAAAGGATTCGGGCGTCAGAAGGGGCATACTGAACTGTACAGAGGTGCAGAGTATGTAGTAGACTTTTTACCTAAGATAAAGTTAGAGATAGTTATCTCTGACAAACTGGTACAAAAGGTTGTTGACACAATCATCTCATCTGCTCAGACAGGAAGGATCGGCGACGGGAAGATATTTGTCTTACCTCTGGAGGATACTATAAGGATAAGGACAGGCGAGAGAGGTGATGATGCTATCTGATATTTGCTTAATCAGCATAAACTGTTACCCCTATGGTATTATAAAGGTTCTACCGTAACTACTCCTACTCAGGTGGATAGTCTATAGGTATTTAGCTGAATAGTGAGGAAGAAATATGCGAGATCATACAAATAAGGGAATTGCATTATCAATTCAGCCTGTCGAAGCGTTTAGAATACTTGCATGAAATCCTCTGTATATATCCTATCTATAGGTATACTTAACTCCGAGGTACTTGATAATAAGAAGATTTATCACCTGAGAGGTATGGGCTTTCGTCAGCCTGAGAAGGCCTGGGATATCCTCTTACTTCTATGCAGGGATATAGATATCAAAGGACTTTTCCCGCATTTCCTCCCTTGCCTTATAGAAGGGCTTTCTGATTCTTTTGACCCTGATAAAGGATTAAACAATTTTGAGAGGTTCTCTGCCAGGATAGATGATAAGAACCATTTTTACACCCTGCTGACCGATCAACCCATAGTTATTAATATCTTGATCTTCCTCTTTTCAGGGAGTCAATTCCTGACAGATGTACTACTTAATGAACCTGAATACCTTGATTGGCTTATTCAGGATAATACCCTTCACAGAACAAAATCAAAGGATAAGCTCTATCAAGAACTCAAAGAGATGCTGAATGAGGCCGTATCATTTGACACGGGATTAAAGGTATTGAGGAGGTTCAAGAAGAGGGAGTTTTTGAGGATCGGTCTACGTGACCTCATGAGAGAGGCTGATCTGGTAGAGACCATAAATGACCTATCAAATGTAGCTGATGTCTCACTCCAGGGTGCATATGAGGTTTGTAATACAGAACTCATCTCAAGATACGGTACCCCTATCTATAGGGATATAGATGGAAGGCAAAGAGAGTGTGAATTTACTGTACTTGGAATGGGGAAGTTAGGCGGAAGGGAACTGAATTTCAGCTCTGATATCGATCTTTTATATCTATACTCCTCAGAGAGAGGCAGTACCACCTGGATTAAAGGGAGAAATCAGATTACCAATCATGAGTATTACACCAAACTCTCCCAGATGGTGACAAAGGCGATAAACGAGATCACATCTGATGGGAATGTGTTCCGGGTTGATCTGGGGCTTAGACCGGAGGGCAAAAGTGGCGATATTGCCAGTTCACTACGTAGCTATGAGATATATTATGAGTCATGGGGGGAGACATGGGAGAGGCAGATGCTCCTCAAGGCGAGGGTAGTTGCTGGTAGTGAGAAGTTAGGCATGAAGTTTTCTGATATGACAAGATCCTTTGTATTCAGAAAATATCTCGATTTTTCTGCAATTAATGAGATAAAGAATATGAAGGAGAGGATAAATCAGGGTATCAACGCCCGGGAGGTAAGGGGGGGGAATGTCAAGCTTGGCTATGGAGGAATCAGGGAAATAGAATTTGTGATACAGGTATTTCAATTGATATATGGTGGGCGTGATGAACATATACGTGAGAGGAATTCCCTCAAGGCATTATACAAGATATATGATGGGGGGTATCTTTCTTGCTATGATTATTCTGATCTCTCTAACGCCTATAAATTCCTCAGGGAACTTGAAAACAGGATACAGATATCATTTGGACTTCAGACTCATGAGATACCGGAGGATATGGAGGAGAGAGGTGTCTTATCGAGAAAGATGGGATTTAGCGGGAACGACATAGCCGTTCTGTCCGGGAGCTTGATTTCGGCGTATAAAGGGCATACAGATAGGGTGAGACGTGTCTATGATAATCTTTTTTACAGGGATATGTTAGGGGAAGGACAGGAATATGGGGCAGAATCATTCATATCAATTGAGACCATTGATGGGTTTAATTTTGAGGATAGGGACAGGATACAGAGGAATCTTCAACTTATGTATGATGGACCACCCTTTTACCATCCCACTGCAAAGAGTAAGGATCTGTTTCGTCAGATCATTCCGGCCATATTGAGGTTAAGCAGTGAGCTTCCTGATCCGGATATGGCAATAAACAATCTTGAGAGATTTGTCTCTGCCGGTGGAAGCAGGGAGGTACTCTATTCACTTCTCCTGGAGAATAAAAAATTTATGGAGTTCCTCCTCTCCCTCTTCGGGAATAGTGAGTTTCTGTCAAACATATTAATACGTCAACCGGATCTGATCGATGGACTACTTGATATCAAAGGGATATCTGTATTCAAGGAATCAGACGATATGTACGGGGAACTCTCCACGATGTTGAGAGGGGTTGATAGTTATGAGGGAATATTAAATGAGATGCGCAGATTTAAGAGGGGGGAAGAACTCCGTATCGGGTTGAGATATATCCTGGGGGAGGCCGACCTGATCAGGACAATGGATGACCTCTCAAATCTTGCCGGAGTCTATCTCAGAATGGCATTTGAGGTCTCGGAGGCCGGGCTGAGGGGGAAGTATGGACTTCCCGGGATAGAGGATCAGGATGGAAGGATCAGGGATTGCGGATTTTCCATAATCGGGATGGGGAAATTAGGGGGTTATGAATTAGACTTTGGCTCTGACCTTGATCTGGTCTTTGTCTATTCCGGGGATGGAAACACCTCCGGGATTGAATTCGGGGATAAAGGTATTACAAACAGTATCAGCAATCATGAATATTTTTCAAAGATGTGCGGGATGATATTTAATATAGCAGGGGGTTTTACCGGTTCAGGGTTTGCATACAGGATAGATACCGGTCTGAGACCGGATGGAGAGAAGGGCACAGTAGTACTTCCTATCAATGGTTTTAGAGACTATTTTAGTAAGAGGGCAGAGACATGGGAGAGGCAGGCATTGATCAAGGCGAGGCCGATTGCAGGTGATGAGAATCTGGGGAGGGAGTTTATTAAAATCGCTTATATGTTTGTCTACAAAGAGGAGTTCTCCCCTTCTGTAATATCAGAGATTAACCTTATGAGGGAGAGGATGGAGTATGAACTAACAGGGAGAGGTGACAGTCAGAGGGATATAAAAGTGGGGTATGGAGGTATAGTTGATATAGAGTTCATCACCCAGCTTTTTCAGTTAAAATATGGCGGAAGAGACCATGATTTAAGGACAACCGGGACGCTTGACGCCCTGACACAGTTGAATCTGAAAAAGCTGATCTCCAGGCAGGACTTTCAGCAGCTTACCGAATCATACATCTTTTTAAGGAGGATAGAGAATGGTCTCAGGATAAGGAATGAACAGTCAGTAAATGTATTGCCTCACTCTTCAGCAGGACTTATCAGATTGGCAAAGATGCTTGGCTATTCCGGAGATAAGAAGAGAACAGAGGGAGATAAACTCCTGGATGACTACAGATATCACACCGGGCGTGTGAGGGGGGTATACACAAGGATATTTAAGAGTAGTTAAATCTAACCCTTATCCGTTCCCCCACATCTATGTTTAATACCCCTGATGCATTTTTTTGATGGATATATATCTCTAACAACTCCTGGCTATTGAAGAGGGCTGATACCTCATCCTCTCCCCCCTCTGCATAGAACCTGTTTATTTTTTTTATATCTGTTGATCCGATCAGTATATTAAAAGAGCCATTTTTTGATGTGGCGAGTGAACGATCAAATATCTCTTGTGATATATTGCTTATCAGATTCCCGAATCTGTCCTTATAGATTATCTCACCTTCAATTATATCCCTTTCATTTAAGTGAGCCTTCGGGAGGTCGAGTATAACATAATCCCTTATCTCCCTCCCGAACCGGGCAGTATCTGTACCCACAGATAACCATGCTGCTGCCGGGGCAAAGATATCTCTACCATGAAATGTAGAGCTTATCTCTGGCAGGGCGAATCTCCTTTCAGTTATCTCCACAACCTTTAAAAAGGTCTTATCATGAAAGACAGGGGAGAGGACACCGTTATCAGGGGCAATAAAGGTATATCCTTCGGTCACGGCTATGATCCCCCTCCTTTCGCTACCCACTCCTGGATCTACTACCACAAGGTGTATGGTCTTTTCAGGGAAATATGTATATGATGCCCCGAGTATATATGCAGCCTTAAGGATATTTTGCGGTTCGATCTGATGGGAGAGGTCGACAAACCTCAGATCAGGGTTGATACCCAGCATAACCCCCTTCATTATCCCAACAAAGGGATCGTTCAGTCCAAAATCGGTGGTAAGGGTGATGATAGGATCTTTAAATGATTTCATATTTAAAATATTTGACTAAATCATTACAGCATTTAACCCTTCTTCCCTGATCTGCATAATCTTTGCCTGTACAAGGTTGTTCTTAAGGGTATCAGGACCATCAAGGAATATGGGAATATAATTATCGCTGTATCCATTAAGGAGACCACTATCCTTATCACGATTCTCTATGAGTATCTCTGATTCTTTATCAATATATCCCCTCCTGAATTCCACGGACTTTTCCCTGCCAAGCCTTTTCATTAACAAGCCCCTCTCTTTACTGATTTTTTTCGGGATCCTGTCAGGGAGGTTGAATGCATCTGTACCCCTGCGGGGTGAGAAGGTGAATACATGGAGATAGGTAAGTGGCAGGGCTTTGACAAGTCTGTATGTGTTATTAAACATCTCATCTGTCTCTCCAGGGAATCCTACCATAACATCAGCGCCAATCCCCACATCAGGTATCCTTTTCTTGAGCCCTTTGATGAGGTCATGGTAAAGGGCTGAATTGTAATTTCTCCTCATCTTCTTTAGGATATGGTCATCACCACTCTGAAGCGGTATATGAAGATGATTGCAGATCCTCTCTGAACTTGCAATGATATCTATCAGTTTGTCAGAGACCTCTCCAGGTCCTATGGAGCTTAACCTTATCCTGAACTTGCCATTGATCTTGAGAAGTATGCTCAGCAGATCAGGCAGATCTGTTTCAGGGTTTAGATCCCTTCCGTAACTACCGAGGTCGACTCCGCTCAGCACTATCTCCTTAAAACCCCTATTTACTAAATTTTCTACCTGCTTCTTTATATTCTCTATCCCTTCACTACGACTAGATCCCCTGGATAGTCTCACAATGCAAAATGAGCAGTTAAGGTTACACCCTGTTTGTATCTTTAAAAATGCCCTGGTATGCCCCTGAAAGCTGTTTATCTGCTTTGATTTAACTCCATTCCTTCCCTTTGATAATCTGTCGATTGCTATATATGGCTCTCTTCTTTTGACCGGTCTATCATGGCAATTTTCCCCGACAATACCAAGCCTTTTCAGGTAATCATAGATATCAAGTTTTTCCTCATTTCCGAGTATCAAGTCTATCCCTGGAAGTCTGGAGATCTCTGCCGGGTTCGTCTGAGGATAGCAGCCGGTAACAACAATAAATGCATCTCTGTTTGATCTGATAGCCTTCCGTATAGTCTGTCTGCAATGGTAGTCACTCTTCCCGGTAACAGTACAGGTGTTGATAACATATATGTCTGCCTTTTCCGGAAAGGGGACAATTTTGAAATCCTTTTCTTCCAGGAGTTCTTGCATCTCTACGCTTTCATATTGGTTGAGTCTGCAGCCCAGTGTAGCAAATGAGACCTTCATCAAAAATTCACCTCTTAACTATTGCCTGACCGAAAACATGAGGATTACAAAATTCTATATCCTTCCATCAACCAGTCTGACGACTCTATCCATCTTGCCGGCTAGTGTTTCATTATGTGTTACGATGACAAATGTTTGTTTTTTATCCCTGTTCAGTCTGCATATAAGTTCATGGATCGATCTCCCTGTTTCGCTATCCAGATTCCCTGTGGGTTCATCGGCCAGAACCAGATCCGGATTATTCACCAATGCCCTGGCAATGGCTACCCTCTGCTGTTCCCCGCCAGATAGTTCACCCGGTTTATGATGGAATCTCTCAGCTAGCCCGACCTCTGCAAGTATATGTTTGGCCATCTCAACCGCTTTATTTCTCTTTTGTCTCATAATGAGTGCAGGCATCATGGTGTTCTCTATTGATGTGAATTCAGGCAGGAGGTGGTGCAACTGAAATACAAAGCCTATCCTCTTATTGCGAAACTCGGCTATCCTGGCGCTACTCATCTTGAAGAGGTCGATACCATCAAAATAGATATTACCCGAAGATGGGCGGTCGAGTGCCCCTAACAGATGAAGAAGCGTGCTCTTGCCTGCCCCGGATACCCCGACTACCCCTAGCATCTCTCCCCTCTTGATATGAAGATCAATCCCCTTTAATATGGGTAATATTCTGGAATCCTTCCTGAACGATTTATATAGGGCGTGAACAGAAACCAATATATCTTGCTTCTCATTCATATCTCAATGCCTCTGCCGGATCCAGCCTCGAGGCACGCCATGCAGGGTAGAGTGTTGCCGCAAAAGTAATCAGTATGGTCAGGATGACTATCAGCGAGACATCCAGGTATTCTATCCTGGAAGGTAATCTGTTCAAATAGTAGACGTCGCTCGGGAATATATCGATGTGAAATATCTTCTCCAGAAAATATACAATCTGGTTTATATGCGGAACAACCGTAAAACCACCCATACATCCCAGTACTGTCCCGACTATACCTATAATAAGTCCCTCTATACTGAATATTTTCATAATACTCCTGTTTGTGGCCCCCATTGATTTAAGGATTGCGATATCACTGCTCTTCTCCATTACCACCATAATCAATGTACTTATGATGTTAAAGGCAGCAACCAGTATTATAAGTATAAGGATGATAAACATTACGATCTTCTCCAGTTTAAGTGCAGAGAAGAAGCTTTTATGCATCTGCATCCAATCCCGTATATTATAGGAAGGCCCTAATCTGTTCTGTATCTCTGCTGCGACCTCTGCTGCGCGATATATGTCATCTATCTTTACCTCTATACCGGTGACAGTATCACCCATATTGAAGAATTTCTGCGCAGCATCAATCGAGATGAAGGCAAAGCTGGAGTCATATTCATACATCCCTGAATCGAATATCCCGACCACATTGAAGATCTTCATCCGTGGAATCATCCCCATAGGGGTTATCTTGCCAATAGGGGAGACAACAGTAATATCATCGTCTATAAATACCCTCAGGTTTCTCGACATCTCCTTTCCGATAATTATCCCGTCATTATCTGAATCGCTTTTTTTATCCAGCAATTTGATGTCTCCCTCTGTTATATTTTTTTCCAGATCTGTTACCCCTCCTTCTTCCAGAGGATCTATACCCCTTATGACAACACCTGTCACATTCGTGCTGGAGGTCAACATAACCTGGTTAAGGATAAAGGGTGCTGCTGATCTGACATGCTCGATATCTTTTGTCTCCTCTGTAATTATCCTGTACTCCTTTATCCCTGAACCTGTGTATTTAGAGATCACTACATGTGAATATATCCCGAGGATCTTATCCCTGAGATCCTCCTCAAAACCGCTCATCACTGACAAGACAATGATGAGAGTCATTACGCCGAGGGCCACCCCTCCTATTGATATCCATGTAAGGAGAGATATAAAGGCCTGTTTCCTCTTGGCCTTCAGGTATCTCAGGCTAACGAAGAGTTCATAAGACATTTGTCTGTTCCTGCCTTAATTGCGGGAAGAGGATCACATCCCGTATAGAATCCGAATCAGTAAATAACATTATCAGCCTGTCTATACCTATTCCCTCACCAGCAGTGGGTGGCATCCCGTATTCCAGCGCCCGGATATAATCCTCATCCATCTTGTGGGCTGTATCGTCTCCCATACCCCTCTCCTCCATCTGTTTTTTAAATCGCTCCTCCTGATCAACAGGATCATTCAATTCGGTATATGCATTGGCAATCTCTTTTTTCCCTATGAATAGTTCAAACCTCTCCACCAGGGTTGGATCATCCTCCTTCTTTTTGGAAAGGGGAGAAAGTTCTACCGGATAGTCAATGATAAAGGTGGGTTGAATCAGCTTAGGTTCTACCAGTTGATCGAATATCTTCCCCATCAGCTTTTCAGGATTATCACCGGCCTCAAGGGGTATCTCCAGTCGCTCTGCCAGTTCTTTTATCCTTTCTCCATTTTGTAACACCTTGGGCTCAACCCCTCCTAACTCAATCAGGGAGTCTTTGAATGTATACCTCTTCCATGGTGGGGACAGGTCTATTTCATTACCGTTATATTCGATCTTGGTCGTATTCAGGATCTCCCGGGCAATATAAGAAAACATCTCCCCGGTAAGGTCCATCAGGTCATGGTAATCTGCATATGCCATATAAAATTCGAGCATGGTAAACTCAGGATTATGTTCTGTGGATATCCCCTCATTTCTGAAATTTCTATTTATCTCATAGACCCTCTCAAGTCCGCCAACAACTAACCGTTTGAGATAGAGCTCCGGGGCAACCCTAAGATAAAGCTCCATACCGAGGCTATTGTGGTATGTCTTAAAGGGCCTTGCGGTTGCGCCTCCGGGGATAGACTGCATCATAGGGGTCTCAACCTCCAGAAAACCTCTTTCATCAAGAAAGTTCCTGATCTTCAGGATGATCATACTCCTTAATACAAATATCCTCTTTACATCAGGGTTTACGATGAGGTCCACATATCTCTGCCGATATCTGGTCTCCTTATCCTTGAGTCCATGCCACTTTTCCGGAAGGGGTCTGAGAGACTTTGATAGCATGGTGACCTCTTTTGCCCGGATTGTCAGCTCCCCGGTCCTTGTCTTGAAGACCCTCCCCCTGATCCCCACAATATCCCCGATATCGTATATAGAGAACATCGAATATTCCTCTTCTCCTATGTCATCTTTGCGGATATATATCTGTATTTTGTCAGAGACATCCTGTACGTGACAAAAGGTAGTCTTACCGTGTCTCCTCTTGGCTATCAGGCGACCACCTATTACAAATTCCTCTTCTACCGCTTCCAACTCCTCATTACTGAAATTGGAATATTTTGTCACAATAGACTTTATGGAATGGGTTGGCTTAAACCTGCTTATATAAGGATTGATACCTGCTGATCTTAACTCCTCTAACTTTGATCTCCTGTATGATAGGAGATCGCTTTTTTCATCCACGATAAAATCCCTTTCTTCTGAAAATTTCCTTAATAGGACGCAGATAAACGCTGATTTACAGGACAAAAAATTAAAAAATCTGCATTCTAAAGAAGTATATCTGATACTCATCTTACCGTCAAGTGATAGAGATAAGGCCCAAAATCCTATCTTGCTTTTGCTAACAGATATGCCTCTATAAATTTATCTATATCCCCATCCAATACTGCCTCTACATTGCCCACCTCTACCCTGGTCCTGATGTCCTTCACCATCCTATACGGATGCAGGACGTAAGATCTAATCTGGTTTCCCCATGTAATATCCTGCTTTCCCTTTTCGCTCTCCTCCATTTTTTCCCTTTGCTTCTCCTGTTCCAATTCGTACAATCTCGACTTCAATACCTTCATAGCAGTGGCCTTATTCCTGTGCTGGGATCTATCATTTTGACACTGCACAACTATCCCTGTAGGTATATGGGTTATCCTTACAGCAGAGTCTGTGACATTTACATGCTGTCCACCTGCACCGCTGGAACGAAAGGTATCGATCTTTAAATCAGATTCATCGATCTCAAGCCGGATCTCTTCATCTATCTCGGGACAGATATATACTGATGCAAAGGATGTATGACGGCGATTGTTGACATCAAAGGGAGAAAGCCGTACAAGGCGATGCACGCCTATCTCCGCCTTTATATAACCGTAGGCATAATCACCTGATACCATAACAGTAACATTCTTCAGCCCCCCTTCCTCACCGGGCTGAAAGTCCATTATCTCTGTCTTATACCCCTTTTTCTCGGCCCACATGAGATACATCCTGAGGAGCATCTGCGTCCAATCCTGTGAGTCAATCCCGCCTGCACCCGGACGGATTGAAAGTATGGCATTGTTCGTATCATGTTCACCTGAAAGCATCAACTTGAGCTCAAATTTATAGATAGCCTCTTTGAGATCCTCTAACTCCCTCTGCATATCAGAAAGAAGTGACACATCATCCTCTTCTCTGGCGAGTTCAAGAAGGGAATCCATATCCTCTGTACGCCTGTTTAGCTCATTCCAGAGATCCACAGCCTGCTGTAATATGGAGCGTTTCTTTAGAATCCTCTTCGCAGCTTCATTGTCATCCCAGAAGCCTGCCTTTGATATCTTCTTATCCAGTTCAATTATCTCTTTCTCTTTTCCGGCTATGTCAAAGATGACCTCTCAACTTATCCAGCCTATCTCTTACCTCTATAAATTCTCTGCTTAATTCATCTAACATATTTTACCTCCTTTTTTTATCATATCTGATTGTTACAAAAAAAACCACTGTCAGGAATACACATATATATGCAAAAATATCGCCGTAGGCGGTAAAGAATGTATCCCTGTATGCCTTGGGGAATATATCACCATATATTGATGTCCTCACAAAGATATCTGTCTCCTTAACTATCCTTCCTGTTGGGTCAATGATACCTGAGATACCTGTATTTGCAGCCCTCACAATCGGCACCCTGTTTTCTATAGCCCTGAGAGCAACCATAGAGATATGCTGGTAAGAGGCTGCACTCCTCCCGAACCATGCATCATTTGTGATATTCACCATAAATTGTGCGCCATTCCTCACAAATCTGCGGACCAAATCCGGAAATATGACCTCATAACAGATTAATACCCCGAATCTCCCGCCCGGAATGGTCATCACCGTATAATCCTTACCCTCCTCAAAGTCACCTATACCTCCCTCAACTATCTTGTCTACAAAGGGGAGAAACCTATGGAAAGGGACATACTCCCCAAAAGGGACTAAATGTATCTTATCATATTTACCGGTAATCTTTGAATCCGGTGAAACCAGAAAGGCGCTATTAAACATCTGAATCTTACCCGAATCATACTTATTGCTGAGGCTCCCCAGGAGGAGATAATCCCCGCTTTCCTTTGTTAGGTCAAATATCCGTTGACGGTATTTCCTGTCTCTTTGAAAATAGAAAGGGGCAGCGGTTTCAGGCCAGACAATCATATCCATACCCTTCTTTGATGCTGCAAGGGTCATATCCTTGTATGTATTAAAGGTCTTCTCCTGGTAGGCAGGAACCCATTTCTGATCCTGCTCTATATTGCCTTGTATAAGGGCGACCCTGACAGGTGTTGCAGGGGATGACATGGTTTTATGTATATTTATCTTCCATAAACCATAACTAACACAGAGGATTAAGATGGCGAGGGAAGAGATAGTTAGTCGCAGTGGCGATATCCCTTTTTCTGCCTGATAATCCCCCCTAACCCCCCTTTTCCAAAGGGGGGGAATTAGATTTCCGAAGTATTTATTCTCTATAATAAGATATATAGTTGAATTTACCAGTACTATCAGAAATGAAATGCCATAAACCCCTGTAATATCAGCGAACTGGACAATAGAAAGCGTCTTAAACTGGGAATAACCGAGACTCCCCCAGGGAAAACCCAGGATCGGGATTCGTGTCCTTGCGAGTTCCATGGATGTCCAGATCAGAGGTGGTAATAGCCATCCGGCAAAACCGTTTTTTGTCTTTACAGGGATGCTGTTTAGTAATAAAGCGAAGATGGCGATATAGAAACCAAGGGTTATAGCCATTAACATGAGGATAAGATAACTGAGCGGAAGGGGTAACTTCCCATAATTTGACATGGTGTTTACGACCCATATAAGGAGACCCAAAAAGTAGACAACCCCTGTAATCCAGCCAAGCAATAGTGAATGTATAGCGCCTTTCTCCCTTATGGCTGTCAGGAGGGGAACCAGGGCAACCCAGGCAAGGATCGAAATATTGAATCTGGGAAATATCAATACCAATAAGATTCCTGATAAGATAGATAGTATTATATCTCTTTTATTCATAATAGATTACACTTTAATTATTGTAAATATTCTAAAATAAAAATATTCTTCTCACATCAGAAAACCTATTATAACTCTACTTTGCCTTATTGCAAACTCTTTTGGAGATGAACCAGTAAAAAAAAGTGGTAAATAATTAAAAGAGATGTGTTATACTAATTTTGTAACTACTCAAGATGGAAGATGGATAGTCTATAGGTATTTAGCTGAATAGTGAGGAAGAAATATGCGGGATCATACAAATAAGGGAATTGCATTATCAATTCGGCCTGTCGAAGCGTTTAGAATACTTGCATGAAAACAATTTTACCGGCTGT
Organism: Nitrospirota bacterium; assembly: GCA_003229375.1. Taxonomy (GTDB): domain Bacteria; phylum Nitrospinota; class Nitrospinia; order SZUA-224; family SZUA-224; genus SZUA-224. The sequence continues at coordinate 6 of QIDP01000017.1, read as the reverse complement.
GAGTTA
>QIDP01000058.1 GCA_003229375.1 Nitrospirota bacterium | reverse complement strand
GACTTAGCTATAGTGATCCCATCATCCAATACCCCAAGGATTCAAGAGGCCCATATAACCATCGGACATATCATCTGTGAAGAGGTGGAGAAAGAGATCATTCTGAGTGAAACGGTCATGCCGACAAGTCGTCACAAAGGGGGATGAAAAGACATTTTTCAATGGAAAGATATGAATGAGAGATTGAAGAAGATATTGTCAGATGACAACAGACTGAAGGTGCTGGTGGTAGGGGATATTATCCTTGATGAATATATATGGGGTAGTGTTAACAGGATCTCCCCTGAGGCACCGGTCCAGATAGTAGAATGCAAATCACAGAATATGGTCCTTGGAGGGGCGGCAAATGTTGCAAACAATCTTACCTCTCTCGGGTGTAAGGCATATATTACCGGTGCTGTCGGAGTAGATGAGAAGGGGGATAAACTGATAGGGCTATTGAAGAAAATGGATATAGATACTGAGGGTGTAGTGAAAGACCCCATCAGGATTACAACGAACAAGATCAGGGTAATAGCACACAGCCAGCAGATCATTCGTATAGATAATGAGGATAAGAGACCTGTTTCAGGGGAGACAGAGAAAAAGGTAAAGGACTATATAGAGAAAACAATGCCTTCGATGAATGGTATAATATGTTCAGACTATAATAAAGGTATTGTAACTGATAGGGTCTTCAAAACCATAGTTCATGCTGCCAAAAAGTATAAAAAGATGATTATTGTGGACCCAAAGGGAGGTGATTTCTCCAAATATAAAGGGGTTAATGTTATTACCCCGAATGAAAAAGAGGTAGCAGCGGCATGTCCTATAAAGATACAAAGTGAAGAAGATATGGATAGGGCGATAAAATATCTCTTTGGTCTAATGCATAATGATGCCATTTTAATTACAAGAGGGAAGGACGGGATGTCATTATTCGAGAAAAAAGGTAAAACAACTCATATTCCTACAGAAGCGAGGGATGTATACGATGTGACAGGGGCAGGCGATACAGTAATCGGTGTCTTTGGGATGGCTGCCTTTGCAGGGCTCGGTTTTGTAGAATCTGCAAGATTGGCAAATATGGCTGCCGGTATTGTAGTCGGTAAAGTAGGTACCTCTATAGTTACAAAGGAGGAGTTGAGTAATTTCATAGAAGAGGGATCTCTTCTGTCTGCGGGTAATATCCTGAGTCTGGATGAACTGAAGCAGATGATCAGTCTGGCGCGTAACAGGGAGAAGAAGATAGTCTTTACTAATGGGTGCTTCGATGTCATACATGGTGGACATATCGAATTCCTTCAAAAGGCAAAAGAGCTCGGGGATATACTGGTTGTTGGATTAAATGATGATAAATCAGTAAAGAGATTAAAAGGTGAAGGCAGACCTATGAAACCCCAGTCTGAAAGGGCTAATATCCTGTCCGCTTTAAAATATGTGGATTATATCACCATATTTTCTGAACTTACTCCTAAGAAGCTGATACAAGAGATTAAACCTGATATCCTGGTAAAAGGAAGTGATTACTCCATTGAGGAGGTAGTTGGCCGGGATATAGTCGAGGGCTATGGTGGGAGAGTAGAGTTGATACCTATAGTTAAGGGTATCTCAACCTCAGGTTTTTTGAAAAAGGTCATAGAAAGACATGCTGGGTAGATATAATGTCAGGAGACTCGATTTTGAAAAGATAAAATCATACCCTATAAGGAAGAGAAAAAATAAGGTCAGGATTAAAGATTTTACAGATCTTAATGCATGGGAAAAGGGCGGAAAGGTCGAAGACCTCTTTCCTGCCATACTTAAAGGGAATGATATCAGAGATATAGTAGAGGCGGTCTTAAAGGCTGTGGAAAAAAATAGACCGGTGATCTTTGCCATGGGAGCGCACGTTATCAAGTGTGGCCTGAGTCCTCTTATAATCGATCTGATGCAAAAAGGGATTATCAGCGCCATAGCTATGAACGGTGCAGGGGCTATCCACGACTATGAGATTGCGCTTATCGGAGAGACATCAGAAGATGTAGCCGCAGGGATAAAGGAAGGGTTATTCGGAATGGCAGAGGAGACAGGGGCTATGATGAATTCCGGCCTGAAGGAATTTATAGATGACGAAACAGGATTGGGAGAGGCATGGGGAAGAGATATCTCTGAGAAGGTCTTTGATCACAGAGATAAGAGTATATTATCAAACGGTTTTAAACGCTCTATTCCTGTAACTATACATGTTGCTTTTGGTACAGATATAACACATATCCATCCCTCAGCCGATGGGGCGTTCATAGGAAAAGGCACACAAAACGACTTTAGGCTCTTTACCTCTGTAATTGCTGATCTCAGTGATGGTGGCTGCTTTTTTAATATCGGTTCGAGTGTTATTCTACCCGAGGTATTCCTGAAGGCGCTTTCCATTGTCAGGAATCTGGGCTGCAAGGTTAAGGATTTTACTACTGTGAATATGGATATGATACAGCATTACCGTCCGGGTGTAAACGTGATAAAGAGACCGACCCAGGATGGAGGGAGGGGTTATTCATTGGTAGGACATCATGAGATAATGATACCACTTTTGTATGATATGATTGTAAGAAGACTCTGATGAAGAAATTCCCTCTCCCTTTTGGGGAGAGGGTTAGGGTGAGGGGGGAAATTTGGATGATAGATCGTTACTCAAGACCTGAGATGGCAAAGATATGGGATATTAATAACAAATTTGAGAAGTGGCTCATGGTGGAGATATTGGTATGCGAGGCACTGGCAAATACAGGCAAGATTCCCAAAGAGGCAGTTGAAAATATTAAGAAAAAGGCAAGGTTTGACATAGCACGGATAGACGAGATAGAAAAGATCACAAGGCATGATGTGATTGCCTTCTTGACTAATGTGGCCGAGTATGTTGGAGAAGATTCCAGGTATATACATGTAGGACTGACATCCTCTGATATACTTGATACATCTCTATCCATCCAGATGAAGGAGGCCTCAGAAATTATACTTAAGGATCTTGAAAAGCTATCCGGGGCATTAAAGAAGAGGGCATTTGAATTTAAGAATACTGTCATGATAGGGAGATCCCATGGTATTCATGCAGAACCTATCACATTTGGGCTGAAGCTTGCCCTATGGTATCAAGAGGTCCAACGACATATCCAGCGCATGGAAAGGGCAAAAGAGGTAATAAGCTATGGAAAAATATCAGGCGCAGTAGGGACATTCGGAAATATAGACCCCGCTGTAGAGGAGTATGTATGTAAAAATAGCGGATTGAAAGCAGCGCCTATATCAACCCAGATAATCCAGAGAGATCGACATGCAGAGCTTCTGACCACCCTGGCTATTATCGGTAGTTCAATAGATAAATTTGCTACAGAGATCCGTCACCTCCAGAGGACAGAGGTCATGGAGGTCTCTGAATTTTTTTCAGAGGGACAGAAGGGATCTTCAGCAATGCCGCATAAGAGGAATCCGATCGTTTCAGAACAGCTCTCGGGTCTGGCGCGTATCCTCAGGGCTAATTCACTTACTGCGCTAGAAAATATTCCATTATGGCATGAGAGGGATATCAGCCATTCATCTGTGGAGAGGGTGATCATCCCTGATAGCACGATTCTGATCGATTATATGTTGAATAAGATAACATGGATAATAGATACCCTTATAATATATCCCGGGAATATGAAGAAAAATCTGGAGAAGACAAAGGGGATGATCTATTCACAAAGGATCCTCCTTGAGTTGGCAAAGAGTGGTGTGTCTCGGGAGAAGGCATACCGGATGGTACAGAGAAATGCCGCAAAGGTCTTAAATGATGAAGGGGATTTCAAGGAGCTGATATTAAAGGATAGAGATATTATGGAATACATAACCACACAGACTATTGAGGAATCCTTTGATATCAACTATCACCTGAAGAATGTGGACATCATATTTAAGAGGGTGTTTGAATGATTAGCCGGGTGGCACGGATAAACTTGTTTGTCCGTTAGGGATTTTTAGAGGAATAATTATGACTATGGCAAAGGTGTATGTAACATTAAAAAAGGGTGTTCTGGATCCCCAGGGGAAGGCGATTCAACACTCATTAGAATCCCTGGGCTACAGGGAAGTAAACGATGTCAGATTAGGCAAGTATATGGAGATAAAACTCAATGATATGCCTATAAAAGATGCAGAAAAGAGGGTAAAAGAGATGTGCGAGAGACTATTAGCCAATACAGTAATAGAGGACTATAGATTTGAGATTGTAGAATAGTCAAATATCAAATTCCTAATATCAAATATCAAATTTACTTTTAAAATGTATATTTTGATATTTGATATTTATCCTATGCAATCAAGATTATAAGGTATCCCATATGAAATTTGGTGTTCTTGTATTTCCAGGTTCAAATTGTGATCATGACTGCTATCATGTCATAAAACATGTCATGAAAGAAGATGTCGACTTTGTCTGGCATAAAGAAGAAAAACTTTCAGACTATGACTGCCTTATTATCCCCGGTGGTTTTTCCTATGGTGACTACCTGAGACCCGGAGCTATATCCAAATTCTCACCGATCATGAAGGAGGTAATCAGGTTTGGTAAACGAGGCGGTCTTATACTCGGTATATGTAATGGATTCCAGATACTATTAGAATCGGGTCTCCTTCAAGGCGCTATGATGAAGAACCAATCCCTGAAGTTCATCTGTAAAGATGTCTATATACGCATAGAAGAGAGTAAAACCCCATTTACCAGCCAGATGAATACAGGTGATGTCATAAAGATCCCTATTGCACATGCTGATGGAAACTACTTTGCCGATGAAAAGACCATAAATGAACTCGAGGAGAACAATCAAATTGTCTTCAGATACTCTGCCCCTGGTGGAGAGATTACAGATGATGTCAATCCGAACGGCTCATTACAGAATATCGCAGGGATCTGCAATAGAGAGAGAAATATCCTCGGCATGATGCCCCATCCTGAGAGATGCTCAGAAAAGATATTGGGGAATGAGAGCGGCATCCATATCTTCAAATCGATCATAGAGAGCAGTACCTTATCTCAGGCATAGTTACCTAAAAGGAGTAAAAGGAGTGCTGCGGTTGTGGGTCTCCAGGGGGTGGCATGGACAAACTTGTTTGTCCGTGGGGATTTTTCAGAGGAAATTATGGCAAAAAAGAATAGAAAGCTTTCAAAGACAAGAAAAAGGAGAAGGCTTTATGAGAAAAAAAGAAATGAACTTAAGGCAAAGAGAGATATAATTGAAAAAAACAGGATATTCAACGATCTTGCAGATCTTGCCTTTGAGCCAGAATTTAATAAACTCTTATTCCCTGTTACACTAAAGGAAAAGGAAGGGATAGTTATTCCTGGGCAAGAATATGAAAAAGATGCTGCCTATGTTGATTTGTCTCCCCATTTGCTGGATGAGGTTATGAGCGGCTTTTTATCTATAAAGAATAATCTGGATCGACCGGATGGAAAATATAAGGCCTCTTTAGCTGGCTTAGCTTTAGATATTATTCCTAAGATTGCCCCTTCAGAGCATCCTGTTATAGCAAGATTAATGCAAAAGAGCGTTAACCACTTCTTTGAGAACAAAGAAAAGGAGAAGAGTATAATCATATCCCCTTATGATGACTTTGACCCGGATAAAGAAAATAAGATTATCATTTAATAATCGATTTCATCAATGCCTTAAATTGAGTGAGGTTGAGCTGCTGGTTTGCATCGCATTTAGCTGATTGAGGTTTATAATGTACCTCAACCATAACTCCGTCAGCACCTGCTGCAATAGCTGCATAACTAAGAGGAGCAACAAGGCTGCGGATACCGGTTCCATGGCTTGGGTCAACAAGAATAGGAAGATGACTTAACTCTTTTATCAGCGCCACTGAATTCAAATCCAATACATTGCGATAGGCAGTTTCAAATGTCTTTATCCCGCGTTCACACAATATTACATTACGGGTCCCGCTGGATAAGAGATACTCGGCAGACAATAGAAATTCCTCTACTGATGAAGAAGGGCCTCGTTTTAAGAGAATGGGCCTGCGCACTTGTCCTATGGCCTTAAGGAGGTCAAAATTTTGCATATTCCGTGCCCCTATTTGAAAGATATCTATATTGTATTTCTCAAACAGGTCAATTTGTGTTTGATTCATGATCTCACTCACAATAGGCAGATTTGTCTTTGCCCTGGCCTCTACAAGGATCTTAAGCCCCTCCTCTCCTAACCCCTGAAAGGAATAAGGGCTTGATCTGGGTTTAAATGCCCCTCCTCTGAAGAGATGAGCACCTGCCTTTTTTACCCCCGCAGCAGTTTTAAGTATTTGTTTTTCATCCTCAACTGCACAGGGGCCGGCAATAACAACCGGATAAGCCCCTCCGATCTCTATATCCCCTACTTTTACAACTGTCTTTTTGGGATGAAACTCTTTACTCACCTCTTTATAAGGTTTGGATACACGTTTTACCTCCTCTACACCATCCATATAGAAGGTGTCAGGATCAAACCTTGAGGTGTCTCCTCTTATCCCTATTACTGTCGAGATACCATGGTCTATATGAGGCTTAAATCCAATTTCCTTAATTTTGTTAATGACCCTGTCTGTCTGTTTCTTTGTAGCATGTTTTTTCATTAATACTATCATTTTGTTCTGCTCCTTATTTCTAAATTACACTTGCACCAATAGTATAAGATATTATATTACGTTCTAATATTTCAAGTGTTATTATTTAGAATTCCCAAAAAAAGATTGAAAACCACAATTCATGATATACTCATCATGATATATTCAGATAAACAATCAAACGTCTTTTAAGGAGGTTTTAAATGACTATCAATGTATGGCTTAGAGAAGGTTTCATATCTTTTGTGATTTTTGTTATATTCTGGGCAATTGCCAAGTCATCATTCTATACCTTATCCGAATGGATCCCAAAGCTTGCAAAGAAGACAAAGACTGAATTAGATGACAGGCTGGTTGAGGTATGCAAGACCCCTTTATACTATCTTATCCTGTTCATCGGATTATATATTGCCTTTGATAACCTTCCGTTAAGAGGCGGACTTAAGGGTTCTGTGAATGGAACCCTTTTCATTTTACTGACAGCATCAGGTATATTTTTGTGTATCAGGATAGTTCAGGAGGCAATCTCATGGTATGGGGATAATATCGCAATAAAGACAGATACAACACTTGACGAAGAACTTTTACCGTTATTTAGAAAAATAGCTGTAATTGTTGTTGTACTGCTGGGAGTAATCTTTATTTTTAAACACTTTGACCAGGATATTTTTACTCTGGTTACTGCATTCGGTGTTGGAAGTTTGGCAGTAGGATTGGCTGCAAAAGATACCATAGCAAATATGATATCCGGATTTATAATAATGATTGACAGGCCCTTTCGGCCAGGTGACAGGGTACAGCTTGCCAGCGGAGAAATTGGAGATGTCGAGCATATTGGTATAAGGTCTACCAAAATCAAGACATACGATAATACCATCCTTGTGGTGCCGAATTCAGAGATGTCAAACAATAAGGTTATTAACATAAACTATCCTGATTCAAAGATTAAAAGCAGAATAGAGGTTGGAATTGCCTATGGGAGTGATATTGAAAAGGCAAAAAGGATAATGATAGAGGCAGCATTAAGTATTCCGGTTGTCCTGAATGATCCTGAACCTGTAGCATTTTTCTTAAGTTTCGGGGATTCAGCGCTGAATCTGCTCCTTATCTTCTGGGTTGAAAACTATAGGGACCGTCTGGTTGCAATAGACATGATAAATTCAATAATCAATGCAAGATACAATCAGGAAGGTATTGAGATTCCTTTTCCGATCAGGACGATTTATCACGGAGAGAGTGAAGGGAGAAAGGGGTAAGGAGGAGATATAACTTTGGAAAGGAAATCAATGAAAGGTCCTGAATTAGTGGTTCCTGCAGGAAACCCGGAGAAGTTACGGGTCGCAATCCATTATGGCGCTGATGCCGTTTACCTGGGGGGAAAGAGATTTTCTCTTAGGCAGGAGGCAGGAAATTTTACCCCTGAAGAGATGAAGACAGGAATTGCATATGCTCATTCTCGTAATGTCCGGGTTTATGTGGCAGTGAATATCTTTTCCAAAAATGAAGACATTTCTGAACTGCCGGATTATCTGTCTATATTAGAGGAAATAGGCGCAGATGCTGTTATTGTCTCTGATCCGGGTGTCCTGGAAATAGTGAAGGAGACTGTTCCCTCTCTTCCGATCCATCTGAGTACACAGGCCAATACAACTAACTGGAAGAGTTGCCAATTTTGGGAACGTCAGGGGATCTCCCGTATCTGCCTTGCAAGAGAACTTTCCTTAAAAGAGATTCGAGATATCAGGGCAAAGACCAAAATGGATCTGGAACTCTTTGTACATGGTGCTATGTGTATCTCCTATTCAGGGCGATGTCTGCTGAGTTACTATATGACTGGTCGGGATGCAAACCATGGGAACTGTGCTCAGCCATGTCGGTGGAAATATAGCTTGATGGAGGAGAAAAGGGAAGGAGAGTTTTTTGCTGTAGAAGAAGATAAAAAGGGTACCTACATCTTTAATTCAAAAGATCTCTGTATGATTGAGCATATCCCATTGTTGATGGAACTAGGGGTAAAAGGGTTTAAGATTGAAGGGAGGATGAAGAGCATTAACTACCTGTCTACAGTGACACATGTCTATCGTCAGGCAATAGATCTCTATTTAAACGATCCTAAGGCATATAGATTTAATCCAAACTGGGTGGAGGAGATTAAAAAGGTCAGTAACCGACAATATACCACAGGCTTTTATTTAGGAAAGCCAGGAAACGAGTCCCAAAATACCGGGACATTTATATCAACCCAGCAGACGGATTTTGTGGGAGTGGTTAGACAACCTTTGGATAGCGATGCTGTTGAGGTGGAGGTAAAAAACAAGATTGTGGGTGGAGAATGGCTGGAGTTTTTCGGGAGGAATAAAAAGACCTTTCTGAAAAAGGTAGATCGTATTGAAGGATTGGATGGAGGCATAAAGGAGGTTGCCCAGCCCAATGAACGGGTAATATTATGGATCGATGCCCCTCTGGAGAAATTTGACATAATACGTCGGATAAAAAGCAGTAGGCAGTAAATATTTGCTGCTTACTGTTGAACGTCTCCAGATATTACTCTAAAACCATTATATAATTTTCCAATCTTCCCATCAGGATTTGTAACGATCACATTGTAAATACCTTGTGGGAGATGAGGAGGTATCTCGGTAGTTATCCTGCTAGGGCTATTTACACTGCAATCCAATAGTATAGGTGTCATTATCACCTGAAGCCCTAAATATCCATCAGCTACAAATACATAGTTTTGTGAGATATATATACCATAGGCAAACCCGGGCGTATCCACAGAACCGAGCATAAACGGTTTTGCGGGATCAGATATATCTATTATATGAAGACCGAAGACCTTATCAGCCACATATGCATAGTTCCTATAGATATATACTCCATAAGCGCTGCCCGGTGTCTTCATAGAACTAACAATAGATGGCTTGCCAGGAACAGATATATCTATTACCTGAAGATTACCATCAGCCACATATGCATGACGTCCGGATACACATACTCCATAGGCACTACCCGGTGTCTTTACAGAGCCGACAATAGACGGTTTGCCAGGAACAGATATATCTATCACCTGAAGACCTGAATCATTATCAGCCACATATGCATAGCTCTTAAAAATGTATATCCCCTGTGCATTATCAGGTGTCTTCACAGAACCAATAATAGATGACTTTGAAGGGATGGATATATCTATCACCTGAACCCCTGAAGTGGCATCAGCAACATATGCATATCTGCCTGAAATATGTACGCTATCAGCCGAGGTATATACATTTACAGTGTGGATGATAAATGGATTTGCAGGATCAGATATATCTATTACCTGAAGACCTGAGGTCCCGGCAGCCATATAAGCATAGTTCCCTGATACAGATACATCATAGCCGTAGTCCTGTGTGATAACATAACCAACAATAGATGGAGTCAATGGATCAGATATATCTATTATCTGGAGCCCTGAACTAGGCCACGAACCATCAGCTACATAAGCATAGTTCCCTGATACATATACATTCCTTGCAAAACCGGGTGTATTGATAGAACCCTTTATATACGAACTGCCTTCCCATATAGACACCTTTGCACCTTTTTCAAAACCCGATCCTTTTATAATCACCCTTGTTGTCGAATCATTCTGTCCAAGGTATGGTGTAATGGAATCAACCGTTGGCATGGCAGCAAGAGATTTACCCGCAATAATAGTAGTAGTAATTACGGTTATTAAAAGGAGTGTTGTTGAAGATCTATGCCTATTTAAATCCATTTTGATCCCCTCCTATAAATCCTTTTTGATAGACATAAGCTACTGTTTGTAGTAATGATATCATATCATAAAAGGTTCTATCATTAAAGAAGTGCCTAAAATGCCTAAAGTGAGCTAAAGTTAATGGAATTAAACTTTTAACTTTAGATCACTTTAGGCACTTTAGCTCACTTATTTAATTGTATTATTATCCTAAAAATGTTATAAGTCAAATATATAATATTGTGGGTTATCATTAATATTTTCAATTTAAGGATTTTTAATACCATGAATCTTCATCAATTAAAGATATTTCAAGTAGTAGCAAAACATAAAAATTTTACCAGAGCAGGCGAGGAGTTATATCTGAGTCAGCCTGCCGTATCAATCCAGATCAAAGAGTTAGAAACCGAATTGGGCATTAAACTATTTGACCAGATTGGGAAAAAGATCTACCTTAGTGAAGCCGGAAAAATCCTGGAAGGGTATACAAATAAAATTTTCCGGGTAATCTCAGAAACCAGACAGGCAATCGAAGACTTGAAAGGGGTTCAAAGGGGACATCTTCGTATTGGGGCAAGTACTACCATAGCAATTTGCCTCTTACTCAATTTTCTGGCTATATTTAAAAAGGAATATCCCCTTATTGAACTCCAGGTTGGCGTAGAAAACACCAGCATTATAGAGGGAAAAATCCTTTCAAATGAACTCGATATTGGATTGGTTGGAGGTCACCTTGTGAGCGATGATCTGATAGTTGATCCCTTTTATAATGACGAGATGGTAGTAGTGGTTGGGCCTATGCATCCATTTGTAAAGAAGAAAAAGATTACACTTAAGGAGCTTAGAGGAGAGAGGTTTATCTTGCGGGAGAAGGGATCTGCTACCCGCTATTTTGCTGAAAAGAGATTCAGAGAATTAAAAGAGAAACTTAATATCTATATGGAATTGGGTGGTCCTGAAACTGTAAAGCGGGCAGTAGAAGAGGGCCTGGGAATCACTATCATTTCTGAATGTATTGTAGGTCATGAACTGGAGAGCAAAAAACTATTTAAGATCAAGGTCGATGATTTAAAGATATCCAGGACCCTAAATATCACTTACCATAAGGATAAGCGTCTCTCCAGGGCATCAGAAAAATTTTTATCCATTGTAAAGGAAACAATCATGCCGACAAGTCGATGCAAAGGGGAATGAAAAGAGGTGCTGCCTAGTCCGCGGAACAAGCCTTTTTTGCAAAGCTTAAATCCCTATTATCTTTTTTTTCAATTTCTTCTATTAGTTTGAATATCTCATCTCCAATCTTTCTCTTTAAAAACAAGAATAGTCCGATAGGGGTAATAACCTTAACATCTTCAGCAAAACAGGTATTAATAGCTTTTTTATCAAAGCCTATGAAGCTGATATCTCTTAATTTCGCTATAGCTATCGATTCAAGCTCACCTTTACCCAATGAATATTTCTTTTTTAATGATAGATAAAAATCTATTTCCTTTTTATGCGGAAACAGTATCTTGCAAAACTTAAAAACTTCTTTTGGAAAATCAAATCCATATTCGAGTGGAACCTCTAATTCTTCATAAACAGTTCTGGAAATAGATAGATTTTTGCTTGTGTGCCTGGCTAATTTGTCAATAGCGGAAGCCTTGGCAAAGGCACTTGCTATATCTGTATCCAAAATTATGGCTCTTCTCCCAATTACTACGGTAGCAATAAGGGATAAATAGGGATTGATAGACATTGTGAATCCTTCTAAAATAGTAAGT
>QIDP01000055.1 GCA_003229375.1 Nitrospirota bacterium | reverse complement strand
TCAGGATACCTTTCTGTATATTGGGGCATCATGGACGCCATCTCCTCTTCCAGCCTATAGAGTCTTGCCTGAAGTATCGACTGCGGGGAGGCTGACTGTGTAGAAAAGGCTGTTATTAGTGGTTCCTCTCCTGAGAGCTGTTTTTGCATCCGGGATTTTCTCAGGTTTGCCTCTTTCATGAGGAGTTCTGTCTCCATTAATGAACCTTGATACTGCTCCAGCCTCTGTAGATTTATATTTTCCTCTCCTGGCATCTGACCAATATTGGCCTCTTTATATTCCTTTAGGGCCTTCTCGGCCTTTTCCAATTTTTCTTCGTATATTTCTAGTTGAGTCTTTATAAAATCGAATGCAGCATATGATATCCTGCGTTTCTGGCTCAGATCCTCTTCAATAAATTGAGATGTAACAGTATTGGCAATAGCCATAACCATATTAGGATATTCCCCTTCATAGGATATCTCAAAAAAATTGTTAAATTGTTGCTTCTCGATTTCACTTCAAGCACCTTTTGCATATCTATTATCATCTCTTCCAGCTCTGCGGGCTCATCTATGCCGGCATCAAGATCAAGCTTTTTTATCACCTTCATGAGATTGTTCCGGCTTGACATCAACTCATAGATATTCTTCAACCGTTCATCTATATCAAATCTCACATTCTGATCCCTGGTCAATGGATTCTTTACTTCTGCTTGCTGTACAAGTATTGTACAGGTAGCCCTGTATATCTTCGGCATTACAAAGGCTGCCACAACAGATAGGCTAGAAACAACAAAGAACGGGATGGCAATCAACCACTTTCGCCTCAGAGCTATATTTATATAATAGCTAATATCAAAAGGTCTTTCTTCCGGCATATTATATTTACCTTTTACCCTCCCCCCCTTTATTAAAGGGGGGTTAGGGGGGATTAGAGGGTGAAAGTGTTATATTTAGCATTATTAGATTACGTTCATATTCTGATAGCAAGTCAGAGACCCCACCTAATAAAATGTTCTTTGAATAGGTGTAATTGAGGCCAATATTAAGCCATTCTCTTATAGGAAAATCAAAAGATATAGCCATACGCTGAAATTGCGTGTCTGACCGAAGTCCTCCCTCACCTGCGAACTTATTTAATATAAATCTATACGAAAGTGTTGTCAACCACACTGGGGATATATTGTAGCGTATATCAGACCCAACAGACCATATGTCATTATCATTCCTGTTCGCCACAGTAGTACCTCTATCCTTGAATCTGTTTGTCACATAGCTGCCTCTCATATCTGCTGAAAGATCACCGGTAATACCATGATCAAATGTCAGATAGACAGCATCTGAGAGCACTGCGCCACCGAATCCTCCCCCTGAGCTTATATTACGATTATAGCGAAGGGAAAATTCGCCATCAGGAAAAGATTTATCCATACCCACCGAGACAAGGTAATCCATATCGTCATCAATATCACCGGGATATGCTAATCCAACTCCTCCTGTTCCTCCGCTGATATCGGCTGACCAGGACAGACTGAAGTGGTGTGTATACCCCAGAACAATACGATACATGTCAAAATCACGATCATCTCTAACAGAATCCTCACTGTTTCTGTCATAGATGTAAAAGCCGGCAATATATGACAGATATATCCTGTTATCACGACCCGGGTTGGTCAAATAGGCAATATTGTTCTCTATTATATTCCTTCTCTCGTCCAGCTCATACTCAACAGAGACATCTTCAATTATATTAGAGTAGTTGATCCGATGGATGAACCTGGTCCCCATGGTAGATTCTATATAGGCTCCAAGATTATTTAATATCCGTTTCGTTCTTGTCCTTGCGCTGACAGTCCTGAGCCCTGCAGGATCATACGTCAGTTCATCTTCTGTTGCAATTTGTGGTGCAATGCTGAACCTGTCACTAAGACCATACCTGAGAAAATAGAGGGGTTGCGATGTATGATCAAATATAGCAATCTGTCTTACATTATTCTGGTCTGACCGCCTTAAGAAACGTTCAAAACCTGCTGTATAATCTAAACTTAAGCTGGAGTTTTTTGTAGTATATAACAATCTTATCCCGGGTGAGATGGTGGTGATAAAGTCATCTTCTCTATCCGACCAGAGAAATATATTATCGTCATAGACCTCTGAGAGGGCAACAGAGGGAACAAATCTCACATCACCCCATGCATCAGAGACCATGATGATTAAAAGAAAAAAGATGAGCTTAGAAGAGGCTTCTGGGGACAATAATTGTATCTCCCGGTTTTAGCATGATGTTTCCTTCCGGATCCTTACCTTTGATTATCTTATTATATCTTACCCTGATCCTCTTTTCACCATCTTTGCCCTTTCTTACCACTGTTATCCTATTGGGTGATGCCCATGGTGTGAATCCTCCTGCCAATGATATTGCCTCAAGGATCGTTGTCTTACTTTGTAATCTATACATACCCGGTCTTACAACCTCTCCATTGATAAATATCTTGAAGCTGTTGATCTCACTCACTATAACGGTTACGTCAGGGTCATCGACAAATTCCTTTAGCCTCTCTGTAATACTGTCCCTCAATTGAATCGGTGAGAGCCCTCCTGCCTGAACATCGTCTATCAGGGGCAAAGATATCTTTCCATCAGGACGTACTGTAACCGTATGTGAGAGAGCCTGGTTTCCCCACACCGTTACCTCCAGGACATCCTCTACCCCTATCACATATCCATCTTCTCCTGCAGTTACCTTTGAGGGGAATATTATGATAAAGGTGATGAATGTAAATAATAATATGTTCTTAGTCATTAATTCTATATAAACCTCTTTTCTGTGTCATACATCTCTGTTTCAGTCTCTGATATGGATAAATATTTCATAAAATTATCATCTTCTCATTTTTCTTTAAAGATTCACTACATGCATCAAGCATCTTTACCACTCTCATGCCGGCATGTCCATCATTCACCGGAGTCTTATCATTTACAATACAATCAACAAAATACTCTGTCTCAATTCTTAGGGCTTCTGTGTGGCATACCTTTGGTGCCCACATATCACCAGAACGATAACTTATAAGCAGATTGTATATTCCTTCCTTGTTCTTTACTTCAATTCCTTTATCATATATCTTAATCTTTTCATCAACACTTATATCATTCCAGACAAGCATCTTTTTCTCTCCGCCTATAAGAGTCGATCTTACTTTAACAGGTGACAACCAGTTAACATTGAAATGGGCAATCATATTATTTGCAAAGTAAACGGTTACATAAGCAATATCTTCCATTCCGTTAATGTGTGATTTTCCACATGCTGATATTGCAACCGGTTTATCTTTGATGAGATAATCCATTATGGAAAAATCATGAGGTGCAAGGTCCCAGATTACATTTACATCATGTTGAAAGAGTCCTAAGTTTACTCTGGTGGAATCGTAATAGTATATATCACCCAGCATATCTTTATCAATAATTTCTTTTATTTTTCTCACAGCGCCGGTAAAGAGAAATGTATGGTCTACCATAATCTTTAAATTCTTCTTTTCTGCCAGATTTATCAGTTCCTCAGCCTGAGCTACACTAGCTGTAAAAGGCTTTTCCACAAAAACATGCTTTCCATTTTCAAGGGCCTTTTTAGCCAGTTCATAGTGTGTTGAGACAGGTGTAACTACTGTTACTGCATCAATGTCTGCAGAGGTTATAATATCATGATAGTCAGAGACTACTTCTATGTCCGGATTATTTTTTTTAACACGATTTAAAGCTTCTTGACTTTTGTCGCATACTGCAAGGACCCGGGCACCTTCAATGCCGTTAAAATTGCGTACAATATTGGGACCCCAGTAACCATATCCTATGACACCAATATGTATCAATTTCGCTCCTTTCATTATGTGCAGGGTGTAAGACGTAAGGCCGGAATTAAAGCTTGCGTCTTATACCCTGCATATTTAGATTAAATAGTTCTTTATTCTATAGCTCCACTCTCTGGATTACATCCTCCTCTATGTAATCGACTAAAATGTTTAGGTAAAATCCCAAACCCAATTGTTTCTATAGAATATTATCATTTCAAAACCATGTAAAGATTGCAGAAATAGCATTTTTTTTAAAAGTGGTACTGAGAATAATACTTTATAGAACATGAGTTAAAAGTTTAAGTTAAACTATTCATTGTCGCAATGACCATTAATAGTCCATTTTACTCTGCTCCTTGCTTCTTCGATTAGCTCTTCCGGAATATCTGAATCTTTAGGATAAGATGATACCCCTATCTTTATCCCTCTGCTTAACCCTTTTAGCTTTTCGTCTCTCTGAAAGGGGGCATAGAGTCTTATATCCCTCTTCAGTCGCTCTGCTACCATATATGAGGCAGGAGAAGATGTATCCAGCAAAATAGCCGCATACCCATCACTGTAAGCGGCAAGTATATCTGTATCCCTTAGATTAATCCCTATAGCCACGGCTAATCCCTCGGAAAAAGGTTTATTTTTTTTACCATTTACGGGAGAGCTTAGGAACAATAAGGACAGATAACTATTATAACGCTTTGCCCTCTTCAATTCCTCATCAAGCTTTGAAAAAAATTGGCTGTCCGGATATACGATTTTCCCTCTCTTATCCTTATGGATAATCTCTCCCATCTTCAATCCCTTCTGGAGATGTACTAACATCTTTTCTACAGAAAAAGGTTTCATGAAGAGATCGTCGACACCGGTTTTTATTACTTCTATATAAATATCAATATCTATAATTGCCCTCGTTACCACCATCACATATATATGAGGGAAATCTCTTTTCAGCTTTCTGAATATCTCAAGGGTAGGGTTATTATCTATCTCATATTCTGTTATAAGGGCTGCAAAACCCCCTTTATGGATCATGGAAATGAGATCATCCGTTGTAATGGCCGTCTTAACAGTATACCCCCCTGCCTCAAGGAAAGTCCTATATATGTTGAGTATATTTTCATCTGAGTCAGCAAATAGAACAGTCTGTCTGCCCATATTATATTTTCCTTTCTTATCCCCTTAAAAAAATACTTATTTACAATGAAGCAATGCAAATTTTATGCCTGAGCATTGATTTGTGTTAATTGATTTATATAACCTATAACAATTTGAAATACTTAGAGTTAAAACATAGATATGGCAAATCTCAACAGTAGATGCAGCAATTATAACAGCAAAGAATGAACCAAAAGGGGGGGATAAAATCTTAGTTATATATGTTAGAGTAATATTTACAATATGTTTGGAGAATATCCCGATTGGAACATGATATGCCCGTTGGGGGCATAAGGCACAAGGTTGGAGGTTAGAGGTTGGAGCATAAGTCTTTGCCTCTAACCTTTAACCTCCAGCTTTACGCCTTAATCCCGTATTTTTTAATCCTGCTATTCAACATCTTACGACTTATTCCTAATAGTTTTGCGGCCTTCTCTCTGTTCCAGTCTGTCCTTTTCAACATCATCTTAATACGTTTTTCTTCTATTTCTCTAATGATAGCAGGTAGTGAGATATTTTCCTTTTGAGGAATGCCGCTCTCCCTGTTAAGGAGTATATATGGGGGTAGGTCAGATACTGTTATCGTATTGTTGTAACATAACACCATCATCTGTTGTAACAGGTTTTCAATCTCTCTTACATTGCCCGGCCATGCATACTCTTTCATATATTCCACAACCTCCGGCATTATCCTTATATTCCTGCCATCCACCTTATGCTTGTTGAAAAAATGTTCTATAAAGAGTGGTATATCATCAATCCTTTCCCTGAGCGGGGGAAGATGCAGGGGGACTATATTTAACCTATAATACAGATCCTCTCTGAACCTTTTTGCCTTAACCTCTTCAAATAGATCCTTATTGGCAGTTGCTATGATCCGGGCATCCATCTTTGTAGTACGCTCTCCACCAACCTTTTCAAATTCCCGTTCCTGAAGGACACGGAGGAGATTCTTTTGCAAATGGAGTGAGATTTCTGTTACATCATCCAGGAGTAATGTCCCTCCCTCTGCCAGTTCAAATTTTCCCTTCCTATCCTTGTATGCACCTGTAAATGCCCCCCTCACATGTCCGAAGAGTTCACTTGTCAACAAGGTCTCTGTCAATGCGCCGCAATTTACACTTACGAAGGACTTATTTATCCTTGAACTCATCTGGTGTATGGCCCTGGCAGTCAATTCCTTTCCTGTTCCACTCTCTCCTTGAATCAAAATTGTCTTGTCAGTTGGGGCTATCCTCTCAATAATTTTATAGACCTCCCTCATCTTCTTGCTTTTACCAATAATATTCCCCAAACTGTATCTCTCATCCAATTCTCTCTGAAGACGGTATACCTCATTCTCGAGACACTGGTTCTTCAGTGCCTGTTCAATAATTACAAAAAAATTGTCAATCTTATCATAAAGGGGCTTCTCAAAGAAATAAAATGCCCCGTCCTTCAATGCATCAACAGCGGTTTCAACAGATCCATATCCTGTAACAAGGATAACAGGTATGGCCTTATCAAATTTTTTTGTCTCTTTTAGAATCCCCATCCCATCAATCCCGGGCATAGACAGATCAGTAACAATCAGATTTACGATCTCTTCATACATCTTTTTTATTGCTATCTCTCCATTCTCTGCTGTGATCACCTTATACCCTTCCCCCCTTAGGATGTTAGATATGGTATACAGGGAATTGGGATCATCATCAACAAAGAGTATAGAGCCTTTTTTAGTTTCCCTGCATCTCAAGATATTTGTTCTATTGTCTTGTTGTATATTTAAAGAGTTCACTGGTTATCCTCCTCCTGAGACGGAATACACCTTTTCTCTGAAAATACCCATGGACAAACGAGTTTGTCCATGCCACCCACCCATAGAGACTCATTTCATGTATTTCCTGAAAATCTCCCCTCGGGGCATAGAGCACAGTAATTCCCCCCCTTTGCTAAAGGGGGGTCAGGGGAGATTAGATTTTCATCCCCCTTTGTACAAACAGTCGGCATGAGGGTTTCCTATGGATTCTCTTATAGTCTCTTTCAATACATCAAAGTTTACAGGTTTTTCAAAATAGTAAAAGGCCCCGTCCTTCAGGGCCTTAACAGCAGAATCAATAGAGGCATAGGCAGTTATAAGTATAACAGAGATATGAGGATGCGATTGTTTAACCATCTTTAATAATTCTATCCCGCTCTTACCCGGGAGGCGAACGTCTGTTACCAACACACCAATGGATCTCTTGTTTATTATATCATATGCAGTCTCTACATCGTCTGCCGCAAATACCCTGTACCCCTCCTCCTCAAGTATCTGAGCCATCAAGGTTCGACAGTTTGGTTCATCATCTACCACTAATATCCCTGGAGATTCATTCTTTTTGTTCCTGCCCATATCTCTAAAAGTTTCCTTCTTTCGTGTTTAAATTACACTAACCAGAAATTGAAAACTCATAAAAAGCAAAAATTAAAGATCAAAAATCAATTTTCTACAAAAGAACCAAAAGTTTTAGAGAGGGAGGGTAACAATAGTTGTTGCCCCCTTTCCCTTCTTACTTATTATCTTGATATCACCCTTATGATCATCTGTCACGATCTTCTTAGTGATCGCCAAACCTAACCCTATACCACCTGTCTTTGTGGTAAAAAAGGGATTGAATACAGAATCGATATCCCGCTTTTTTATACCTACACCTGTATCTGAAAATCGTATCTCTATAAAATTCCTGGAATCCTTTAACAAACCGGTCTTAATCTCCAATCTTCCACCATCAGTCATTGCTGCTGCTGCATTATCAACAATATTTATAAATACCTGTCTGATCCTGTCAAAGCTTATACTTAGAATCGGCAGCCCCTCTTGCAGATTTAGGGATATTCTGATATTATTCTCGATTAATACAGATTCCATTAAGTTTATACATGAACGGATAACCTCGTTTATATCAACCCTGTCAAAGTTGGATCGGTTGACCGGTCTGGAAAATTCCAGACAATCCTTAACAAATCGATTCAGTCGCTCTATCTCCTCTATTATAATTGATGTTAACTTATTTATAACCTCGTCTTTCTTCTTATATCTGTTCTTTAAAAGGGCTACGGCCCCACCTATAGCATGAAGGGGATTACGTACCTCATGGGCAACTATCGGGAATAGCTTCCCTAAAATTGACCACTCCTTGGTCTTTTCCACCTCTTGCTCCAGTGCACGCTTCTCTGTAATATCATCAATTATAAGGAGCAGCCCCTTGCCATCCCTCTCTCCTTTGGGTAGGAGAACAGATGTTATTGTAATATTCAAAACCATTTTCCGGGAGGAAGATGGAGAATATGTTAGTTCAATATTACGAGTCGGGAGTGACCTGTTTTCTATCCCTGATAGAATCTTAAGCAGCCCCTTTACCGGTAGCACCTCTTTCACATGTGTTCTTTCGATTTCTGATGGTGTTTTCTTCAAGAGATCAAAAAAACTCCTATTTGCAGATACAATATAAAGATCATTTTTCAACACCAGAATCGAAGAAGGTATAGCATCAATAATATTTTCATTGTATTCCTTCAGGGATATAAGATCATGTGTCTTCTCATCCAGTTCTCTTCTTAAGCGAATGTCTTTTCTGATACGGCTCAAAACACTCCCTATCTCGTTTGTTCCAAAAGGCTTAACTATATAATCAACTGCCCCCAGTTTCATCGATTCTATAGTGGTCTTTATATCTGCATTACCTGTGATAACCACTACATTACTACACGGGTGTTTCTCACCAATAGATGAAAGTATCTCCATCCCATTCATATCTCCCAGCCTTAAGTCAAGGAACACAATATCAAAACCTCTTTTTTCAATTACCTTTATAGCCTCCTCACCACTAACACATACCTCGGTCACACACCCCTCTTTATCCAGAAACATGCTCAGAATCTCTGCAATCCTCTTATCGTCATCTATGATAAGTACTCTTATATCTCCACCCATATACCTTAATCTTCCTCTGAAAGTTCCCCTATCACCTTATCTGATACTCTTTATTATCCTTATTATATAAAATAAATTTACTATGAACCCTATCCAAAGTCAAGTTAAACCGAATAAAATCCGTATCTTCTCGACATTGGAGCACAGACTTTAGGACGAGTTCTTAATATCAAATATCAAAATATACATTTTAAAGGTAAATTATAGACAAGCATATTTCTAACCAACTTTATTTATGCGAACAAAGGAAACCAGAATAGACAAGGAAATATTCAAAAATATTATTTACTTTTTAATTGTTTATTTTGATATTTGATATTTTAACAGTTCCAGTGAAATGGTAGTCTTGATATTCTGTTCTATATTCATCCCTGCCGGGTTATTGAAATCTAAGCCTCCGTCATCCTCTCCTGAAATATTAATATATGCCAGTTCCATTACCATTTCCACAAACACATCAAACTCGGCAGTAATAGTAGATTCAATCAGTCTCCCTTCATCTATGTCAAAGTAAAACAGACCATTTCCATGTCCATTCTTTATACTTATTAAAAAATCAGGACCTCCATCTTCTCTATCCAATATCTGCGTCTCTTTTTTGTTACTAACAGATTCTATCTTTGTATCAATCTCTATAACAGCACATTTTTTCCCTTTGAAACGTCTAACATCCTTAAAGGTATATATACTCTTTATCCTTACCGGTATAATTGTGGTCGGCATAATCATATCCCTGGACCATGAACCACCTATCTGAATCTTTTCATTAGGAAGGATATGAAACACATTCTGTATCAGTCCTGTCATGGTCTCGTCGTTATAGAATTGACTGAATTGATCTGCCATAGCCATTCTCATCGGGCCACCGGGGAGATTAGCAACGATACCATCCAGTATCTCCTTAAATCCTGACACTGATAAGACTTCCCCCTCCTTTGCCACATTGATAATAAAATTTTTTCCTATCATGGAGTTAAAGGCAGCGGATAACATACTTTGATTCCTGTCACTATCTTCCAGGGTAGAATCATAATATATATTCCTCATAAATCCTACATTTATACTAGCCTTTACAGATTTGTATGTAGCCTCAATACTGGCTGTGCCTATCTTATCCACATCCTTGACCTTCTGTATCCATACAAAACCGGTCTTATTTTTTGTCCTTTGCTGTTCTCCTCCTATAGTAGTATCAATGGTGTTTTTAATCTTCATCTTATATTTTAAGATATCATCTTTAACAAATTCATATTGAAGAAGAAATGCCTCGTTTTCAGCTCTTGCTATACGTGCAGAAAAGGGAGTGAATAACAAAACTATGATGATTATACTGTTCCAAATATTCATAAAAAACCTCTCTTTCGTATTTAAGTTAAATTGATCGATTGACCTACTATTGGCTGAATTATCAACCCTTATCAGTAGGACAGGCGTCTCGCCTGTCCTCACTCATTGGGTGATTGGCTATCGCTTTCGAATCTTTTGATATTCAAGGCTTCACTCATATTTACAGACCAAAATCGCTCAATTTAGGTTTTACTTGATTTTTAATTTGAAAGTATAGGAATTTCTATTTTTGTCCGGGGCAAGATGCCTCGGCTATTTTTGTATGTTCCATTCGGAAATAGGTCAGGCATCTTGCCTGACTAATTTAATAATCTTATCAGCAACAGCATCCACGCTGCATTTGAAAATCTCTCCATTCCTGCGGGTCTTTATCTCTATATTATCCTCTTTGAGATTTCTTAAACCTATTATTATCTGAAGAGGGATGCCTATGAGATCAGCATCCTTAAATTTTACCCCCGGTCTCTCATCCCTGTCATCTATCACCACATCTATCTTCTTATCAATTAAAGAAGTATATATATCTTCGGATGTCTCCATAACCATGGTATCATTTGTATTAAGTGGTAATATCAATACCTGAAACGGTGCTATTGGCATAGGCCAGATTATCCCATTTTCATCATGGTTCTGTTCTATTGCAGCAGCTACGGTCCTTCCCACGCCAATCCCGTAACAACCCATAATTATAAATCTCTCCTCTCCTTTAGAATCAAGGTAAGTGGCCCCGAGCATCTGACTGTATTTTGTACCTAATTTAAAGATATGTCCTACTTCTATCCCCCGTTTGATATTGGCATCTTTACCACATCGGGGACATTTATCATCCTCTTTCACATTCCTTATATCGCCATATCCCTTTATCTCAAAATCCCTTCCGATATTTACATTGATATTGTGTGCATCTATTTCATTGGCGCCGGTAATAAAGTTCTGCATCCCCTTAACACCATGATCTGCAAATATAGCGATATTTAGACCAATAGGGCCGGCAAAACCGGATGGTGCGCCTGTGACCTCTCTTACTGCCTCATCCCCTGCAAGCAACAGTATGTTGCTATCTAAAAATCTCTTCAGTTTTGTCTCATTAATCTGGTGGTCACCTCGTACCAGGGCTGCAATTATACCATTCTCTGATTCAAAGATGAGGGTCTTGACAAGGTCCTGCGGTCTCACCTTTAGATATTTGCTGACCTCTTCCACTGTCTTCATACCAGGGGTGCTTGCCTTCTTGATCTCCTTCCTCTCCTCTTTGTTCTCTCCTCCATCCCCATTCTCCTTGGTCCTTATCTCTGCCCTATCTATATTTGCAGCATAATCACAACTATTACAGAATACTATTCCCTCCTCTCCGGAATCTGCCAGTACCATGAACTCATGTGAAAAACTCCCCCCTATTACCCCTGTCTCTGCCTCCACTGCCTTAAATTTAAGACCGCATCTCTCAAATATCCTGCAATAGGCATCATACATCCTATTATAACTCTCATCAACCCCTTTTTCATCGCAATCAAAGCTGTAGGCATCCTTCATTATAAATTCTCTCCCCCTCATGACACCAAAACGGGGACGTATCTCATCTCTGAACTTTGTCTGTATCTGGTAGAGGTTCAAAGGAAGCTGGCGATATGACCTGATCTCTTTACTTATAAGATCTGTGATTACTTCTTCATGGGTTGGACCAAAACAAAAATCCCTCTCATGCCTATCCTTGAACCGTAAGAGCTCTTTACCATACTCCTCCCACCGTCCGCTCTCCTTCCACAGCTCTGCCGGCTGGACAGCCGGAAGAAGGACCTCCTGTGCGCCAGCCCTATTCATCTCCTCACGTATAATACCCTCAACCTTTTTTGTCACATACACCCCCATAGGGAGAAGTGAATATATCCCGGCAGCCAGCTTTCTTATCATCCCGGCACGGAGCATAAGTGTATGGCTTATAACCTCTGCCTCGGCAGGTATCTCTTTTAAAGTTGGAATCAACGTCTTTGAATATCTCATATCATACTCTCCACCTCATCAACCATGACCTCAAGCACCTTATCTTCCTTTATCTTTTTTATCATCCTTCCCCTTTTGTAGAGTGTAGCTATCCCTTTCCCTCCGGTAATCCCTATATCGGCATTTTTGGCCTCACCGGGCCCATTTACTACACATCCCATTACAGCTATGCTCAAGGGGTTAGTTATATGTAATAGCCTCTTTTCAATGTCTCCTGCTAACTGTATTACATCTATCTCCTGTCTGCTGCATGTAGGACATGAGATTATATTTACTCCTCGCTGACGGAGATTCAATCCCTTTAGTATCTCAAAGCCTACCCTGACCTCATCTACAGGGTCGCTGGAGAGAGAGACCCTCAATGTATCACCGATCCCTTCATAAAGGAGTATGCCGAGTCCGAGAGAGGACTTGATGGTCCCGGAAAATAATGTCCCTGCCTCGGTAATGCCAATATGGAGGGGATAATCTATCTTTTCTGCGATGATCTTGTATGCCTCAATAGTCTCCATCACATTAGATCCCTTAAGGGAGATCTTTATATCATGAAAATCCATATCCTCCAGGATCCTGATATGCCTCATAGCGCTCTCCACCATTGCCTCTGGTATGGAGCTGTTATACTTCTTTTTCAGATCCTTTTCCAGTGATCCCGAGTTTACACCAATCCTTATAGGGATCCCCTTCCCTCTTGCTGCCTCCACCACTGCCTTTACCTTATCCTTCTTCCCTATATTCCCGGGATTTATCCTTAAGGCATGGACACCTTGTTCAATCGTCTTTAATGCAAGCCTGTAATCGAAATGTATATCAGCAACCAAAGGGATCGATATCTTCTCTTTTATCTCTCCGACTCTCCCGGCTGCCTCCATATCCGGAATGCCTATCCTTATAATCTCACACCCCGCCCTCTCCAACTGCTTTATCTGTCTGACAGTAGCCTCTACATCCCTTGTATCTGTATTGGTCATAGACTGAACCGATATAGGTGCTGTCCCTCCTATCTTCACATTGCCGATGCTTATTGTCCGGGTCTTCCTTCTTACCATTTGGTTTGGAATTTTATCCTTTCACCTGAAAATCCCCCCTACCCCCCCTTTAATAAAGGGGGGAGGAAGAGATGGGATCTATCTCAAAATCCTCAAAGACTGTTGGGGCATGCTCTTTCATGATCTTAAGCATCTCTAAGGCAATCTCCCTTATCTCCCACTGTGCAGCCTTTGAACACCTCTCTTTGAATATATGCCTCAATTCCCTGAAATTAGCAGACACTACGATCTCGCTCTCAACAGCATTAGGAAGTATAAATCTGGCATCCTCCTTCTTTATACCTATTGACTGAAGCCTTGTGTAAACCTCCTTGGCATTATTTATAAAATTCTCAAATAGCGTTTTAGCTTCCTTATTTTTTTTAATAGATTCCGGCATAATAATTGAGAAATTACTTTCATCTACATATCTCTGAGACTGCTGGGAAAATGCACATAATCTGTGTCTGACTAACTGGTGTGTAAAACTCCTTGATCCCCCTTTTATCCTGAATGTGGCATATGCATGCTCCAAAACAGAATAATGTCCGCTTCTGATGATCATACGGATAAATCTTTTATGTGTATCTTCCCCTGCCTTATCAAATGAAAGATAGCACGTCCTGCCCGCCTCCTCTATCAATCTCTCCGCATTCGGGGTAATAGCTAAAAGATCTACCTTCATAATCCTCCCTTCTTTTTCAAAGTATACTATATAAATACTTACACTTGCAAACCAACGAGTGCCACAGGATCCCAGTTTACAGCCAGCCTCACCAACCCCTCATACTTACTCTCAAAAAGGAGATGATTATTCTTAACACCAAATCGAAAGAGTTCTCTGGTTATCTCAACATCTTTAATGCAGTATTCAATTACCTTTTCTATCTTTCCCTCTTTGAACCACTGGAGAGACTGGAGTCCATCAGCTATCTTCTCTATCTTAAGGGTATTCCTGGCCAGATGATTCAGGCTGAGACGAAATCCAAGCCTGTTCTGAATGTCCTGAAGCATATCAAATGTCTTTATCTTTTTTAGATCAAGGTTTGTATAGGGCTGAAGTACCGGATAGTCAAAATTTATAAGATTGAAGCCAATAACAAGATCAGCCTGCCTGAGTCTTTCTATAAGCTGATCCACATCCTCTTCCAGAAAGGTAAAGTAATTCCTCTCCAGACTGTCATATATAACCCCTACAGCCATCTGCATCAGATGTTTATTCCCCCATCCCCCCACCTCCTCTGCACCCCTCCGGGTCTCTATATCGAAATATATTATCCTCTTTTTTCTGCTCATCTTCTCATCCATAGATATAGAGATGCTTGATCCCCATATCTTTCAGGCCAGACACAATCTATAGCTGAAGGAAATGATTGATATCTCTGTATTGCAGTTTTGTTGGTTGATGGGATTATCTGATGATATGCTATCTCTTCTCTGAAATCTATATCCTCTTTTAAGCGGCTAATGAACTTACTAATCATATAGTTCGGTAATAGCTCTCACCGCAAAGCCCGCTGAGATCGCAGAGAAAAATAAACTCTGTGTACCCTGCGGTGAACTATTAATTATTTTGAAGCTCTGCTTTCCGCCATTTCTTCAGAGAAAATTCCGGAGTCCACTCACCCCTTACCTTGATCTTCAGGGTTGTCCCAACCTCAAGAAGATGGGGATTGTTTATAATATCCTTATTTGCCTCATATATCCTTTTCCATAATCTGGCACTTCTATAATAATAAGCTGACAGGAGATAGAGATTTTCTCCCTTAGAGACCTTATGTAAGATAGTCTTTGTCTTTTGCACGGAAGCAACCCTTCTCTTCCTTGACTTTACCTTCATCTGCGAATCCTGTCTTCTTGTCTTCGCCTTTGCCCACTTTTTTTCTGCCTCAATCCTCTCCATACTCAATCTCCTGGCAAGATCAGCTTTTTTATTTGCATCCAGGGCGAATTTCAGTGCATTCTCATCCTTTTTTGCTACAACAGCAGATCTGCTCCTGTTCAAGGCGCCTCTTGCATATGTCAATTCGCTCCTGGCATACCTCTCTGCACCTGCCTGCTCTGCCAGAACAATAGCCTCCTTAGCTTCATCATACGCCTTCATGGTATGCGTTGAGATTGCAGCACACCCGCTAAGCAGCACACCTATAAGACCAATCTTAAGAAGATTCTTCGCTGAAAATCTTTTCATCACCAAATCCCCTCCTTTACCTAAAATATATGTAATACAAATTTTGTAACACATAAAAATTTAAATGTCAATTCATTTTCAGCCCCGAATTCCGATATTTTTTATATAATGATTTGGGACAGTGATAAAGGTTGAATTTTTCCTGATTTTTGTGTTAATGTTTCAACACTATACTGAAAAACGGAAAGGGAGCGGTATAAAACCATGATACAAACTCCTGCGATAGAAATTGCAAACCTGATGGTAAAATTTGATGGGAAAAGGCTCATAAAAGCGTTTTCGATGTGCCTGTCTCCCGGGGAAAAAGTAACCCTGACAGGCCGGTCCGGTTCCGGAAAATCTACCATCCTGCGTTGCCTCCTGGGGTTTGTTGTTCCTGAGGCAGGTACCATCCATATAGCCGGAAAACTGCTGACCAACGAAACGGTTTGGGAGTTGAGAATCCGCCTGGCATACGTGGCTCAGGAACCTGACCTGGGCACCGGCCGGGTTCAAGAGATTATCGAGCGTCCCTTTACCTATCGTGCCAATAGCCGCTTAAGGGAAAATTTGGCAAGGATACCCGAATTCTTTGAACGATTTCTTCTTCCGGTTCATCTACTCGACAAGGAGATAGCCACGTTATCCGGGGGAGAGAAACAGCGGGTAGGACTTATTACGGCTATTTTACTTGATCGACGGATTCTTTTGCTTGACGAGGTATCCTCGGCCCTTGACAAAACCGCCAAACTGGCCGTGGCTGAGTTTTTCCGTTCCCGGAAAGATATGACAGTACTTTCTGTATCGCACAGTCCGAAAAACTTTTCTTTTTCGGACCGTGTTATTGAACTACCCTATAACTATAGCAAAGGCAAACAATGAATATCGCTGACATCAACACTTTGAATCTGGTTGCAGGCTATCTATTGCTCATCTTTCCTTTGGGAATCATACTATGGAACCGGATTCAGATTTTCGGGCAGACTCTTTTGGCAGTGGCGCGCATGACACTTCAGTTACTTTTCGTTGGACTGTACCTGCGGGTAGTTTTTGAGCTGAACAATTTTTGGCTCACCGGTGCCTGGCTGGTGATCATGATTGGCGTAGCTGATGTGTCTATTGCGCGTGGATGTAATCTCAGAATAGGCAGGTTTGCTGCACCGCTCTTCGTATCTCTGCTTGCCGGTACGGCTGTGCCCCTGTTATTCTTTGTCGGCCTGATTCTGAAAAGGCCTTTCCTGCTGGATGCCCGGTATATCATTCCTATTGGCGGGATGATTCTGGGGAACTGTTTACGCGCGGACATCATCGGAATCAAAAATTTTTACGAGGCGATACAAAAGAGTCAAAAGGCCTTCCAGCATACGCTTGCGCAAGGGGCCCGGCTCCAGGAAGCCATCCGGCCTTTCCTGCGTGATGCCTGCCAGGCGGCATTGGCCCCAACCGTGGCCACCATGGCTACTATCGGGCTGGTGGCCCTGCCGGGCATGATGACCGGCGTAATCCTGGGAGGTGCCGACCCCATGACAGCAATCAAATACCAGATAATGATTATGATCGCCATTTTTTCAGGCACTTCGATTACTGTTATTCTGGCGATCTGGCTGTCTATAAAAAGCAGCTTCACTGCTTACGGCCTGCTGGACCACCGGATTTTCAAAAGATAGAAGGGATTGCAAACAATTTTTTATCTCGAGACATCTCCCCTCCCACCCCCTGTCTTTAAGTACAATCTCAAAGGTATTTTCAGAAACAAAACCCATCCTTTTTTCATTCCCCTTTATGAAATTAATGAGTTTCTCAGGGGAGAGAGGAGTACTATTATTAAATGCCAATAAAACCTTATCTTTATTCATCTTTATTCTTTCTATCCTTAGTTCCTTTGCCATGACCTTTAATTCTACGACAGCCAATAATCTCCTCAAGGATTCAGGGAGAGGGCCATACCTGTCTTTCAATTCACCCCTTATATCATCAATACCTTGCATATCATCTATAAGATAGAGTCTCCTGTACATCTCCAGCCTTTGATTTATATTTGGAATAAATTCCCTGGGTATAAGACCCTTTATATTCAGGTCTATTACGGATTCAATCTCTTCCTTTTGAGGCTTTCCTTTAAGCTCTTTCGCCGTCCTCTCCAACAACTTACAGTAGAGGTCAAATCCAACAGCAGTAATATGGCCGGACTGCTGGTGTGACAGGATATTCCCTGTTCCCCTTATTGCCAGATCCCTTGATGCAAGCCTGAAGCCTGATCCAAGCTCACTTAGTTCTTCAATCGCCCTCAGCCGTCTTTTTGCCTCATCAGTTAATAAAGATTCTCCGGGTATCAATAGATATGCATATGCCTGATGCCTATCCCTCCCAATCCTGCCACGGAGTTGATACAACTGGGCCAAACCAAATTTATCGGATCTGTTTATTATGATTGTATTTGCCGATGGGATATCCAGCCCTGATTCAATAATAGTTGTACAGACCAGGAGATCGATCTCACGCTCTATAAATCTCAGCATAACATCCTCCAACTCCTTCTCCGGCATCTGGCCATGTGCAAAACCAATCCTTGCTCTTGGTACCAACCCTTGAATATATCGGGCCATGATATGGATACTCTTCACCCGATTATGGACAAAGAATATCTGCCCCCCTCTATCCATCTCTCTCAGGACCGCCTCACGGATTGTATTATCATTAAATTTCCTTATATATGTCTTGATGGCAAGCCTGTCCCGCGGCGGGGTATTTATGATACTCATATCTCTTATAGCCATAAGAGAGAGATAAAGTGTTCTAGGTATCGGTGTGGCAGTTAAAGTCAAGACATCAACTGTCTTTCTGAGACTCTTCAATTTCTCCTTGTGGGCTACCCCGAAACGATGCTCTTCATCTATAACTACTAATCCAAGATCCTTAAATCTGATATCATTCTGAATCAGTCTATGCGTACCTATAACTATATCAATACCACCTTCCTCCAACCGTTTTAAGATATCCTTCTGCTTCATGACAGTGCGGAAGCGGCTTAGCATCTCGACATTTACAGGAAAGGAACGAAGTCTTTCACAAAAGGTTTGAAAATGCTGCTGTGCAAGTATGGTCGTAGGCACCAATACAGCCACCTGCTTGTTATCCAGAATCGCCTTAAAGGCTGCCCGCATAGCAATCTCTGTCTTCCCGTACCCCACATCACCGCATACTAATCTATCCATCGGCTTTGCCCTCTCCATGTCCGATTTCACCGCATCTATAGCCTTCAATTGGTCGTCTGTCTCTTCATATTCAAAGGAATCAGCAAACTCTTTGTACCAGATACTATCCGGTGCAAAGGAAAAACCTTCTGATATCTCACGGGTAGCATATATCTTCAAAAGCTCATCTGCCATCTCCCTTATCGACTCCTTTGCCCTCTCCTTCGCCTTTTTCCATGACGAGCTACCCAATTTGTCGAGTGGCGGAGAGACATCTTCTGTCCCTATATATTTCTGAATAAGACTCAGCCCCTCCATGGGGAGATAAAGTTTATCATCATCTGCATATCTTATCTCCAGAAATTCTCCTTCTAAACCCGTCATCTCCAGATCTCTTACCCCGAGATATTTACCTATACCATAATCGATATGTACAACAAAATCGCCTATGGTCAAATCTCCAAGACCTGTCTGAAAACTCCTGGCCTTACCCCCTTTCCTGAAACGTCTCTTCCTCGATACCCCAAATATCTCATGCTCGGCAACAAAGACAAGCCTCTCATCTGACAGCACAAATCCGGAGGACAGCTCTCCCTTGACAATAGATATTGACGGATGGTCAAATCTCAGGGATCGGTAATGGGGAATTATAGATGCTCCTATATCATTCTCAGCCAGCATCTCCCTAAGTCTCCTTGCCTGCCCCTCTGTAGGAATAGACAGTATTATACTGAGATGATCCTCAACCCATGATCTGATTTGGGTTAGAAAGGCATTGAACCTTCCCTGATATGAATCAATGGTCTTAATACTGATCACGTGAGAAAGACAATCCCCCTCTTTAGAGAGTTTAAGAGGACTCAATTCCACTATCTGCATAGAACCAAGACAGGCATCCAATTCATCTTTATCTATATAAAACAATTCCGGGACAGGTAAGTTAGTCTTCCTGACCGTGGATTCATGATATCTCTCCCTGATCATCTCCCGGAACTCATCTCCCTTTCTTTGAACCATAGCAGGATCATCTAATACAATAACTGTATCTAATGGGATGTAATCAAAAAGTGTGGCCATCTTGCCATCCTCCTTCAACATCTTACTATCCAGAACCACCTCCCTGACCGGAAGTATTCTTACACTATCAAGAGAGAGAACAGACCTCTGTGTAGCAACATCGAACTCCCTTACAGATTCGATCCTGTCACCGTAGAACTCTATCCTGACAGGGTTGGAAGATGAGGATGGAAAGATATCAAGGATTCCTCCTCTGATGCTGAATTCCCCCTTGTATTCAACCAGGTCGGCGGCTTGATAACCGCCTCTTATAAGATGGTCTGATATATTATCCATCTCCAGGGCATCACCAATCCCAATCTCTATCACAAGTTCCTCAAAGATATCTCGAGAGATCACCCTCTGGACAGCGGCCTCAATCGAAGTGATCACTATGAGATCGCCCCTCTCTATGAGTCTATCCAACAGCATTAGTCTCTGCCCCACAAGCTCCGGATGAGGAGATACAGACTCATATGGAAGCACCTCCCATGAGGGGAACAGGGATACCACTGTCTCTTTATTATCATCCTTGATAAAAAAAATAAGGTCGTCCAGAAGCCTTTCAGCGCTCTCCTGGTCAGGGGTTATTATAAGAAGGGACCGGCATATAATGGATTTAAGATTGGTAAGAAAAAATCCCTTTGAAGAGCTATAGAGGCCTTCTACCCTGACACACCTCTCCCCTCTCCCGATCTCTTCACCCTGGGATCGAAGCTCATCAAAGAAACTCGATTTATTGATCTTTGTAATTTCCAATGCTCAAATGCCTGCTCAAAATTTGAATAATCTCAAGATATGATACTAAGACAATGATATTATTGTCAAGTTAGAGTAGATTCACTTTGCTTTTATCTTTCTATGTGATATTATTTCTTTACAGTGAGCTAAAGTGCCTTACGTGAGATAGAGATGAAAGAAAAATACGATTTCAAACAGATTGAAGATAAGTGGCAAAGGATATGGGAGGAGAAGAAGGCCTTCAAGGCAGGAGAGGATCCTTTGACAAAGAAGTATTATCTCCTCGAGATGTTTCCATATCCATCAGGGGAGATGCATATGGGGCATCTCCGTAATTATGCCATAGGAGACCTCCTTGCCAGGTTTTACATGATGCTGGGGTACAATGTCCTGCATCCTATGGGATGGGATGCCTTTGGTCTACCTGCCGAGAATGCGGCTGTTAAGCATAATGTCCATCCTGCAAAGTGGACTCAAGATAATATCAAATACATGAAAAATCAGTTTAAAAAGATGGGCATGAGTTATGATTGGGACAGGGAAATAGCGACATGCCATCATGGATATTACAAATGGAATCAGTGGATATTTTTAAAGATGCTGGAAAAGGGGCTGGCTTACACGAAGAGATCCTTTGTCAACTGGTGTGAATCATGCCAGACAGTACTGGCGAATGAGCAGGTATCCGTGGATAGAAGGTGCTGGCGATGTGAGACAGAGGTGATTCAGAAGGAGATGGATGGATGGTTTTTTAAGATCACGGCCTATGCTGACGAACTCTTGAAGGATTGTAATAAATTGAAAGACAAGTGGCCTGAAAGGGTTTTGACAATGCAGGAAAACTGGATAGGTAAGAGCTATGGAGCAGAGGTCGATTTCCCGCTTGTTCCTATAGATGGGGAAAATGATCCGGACCTATCTGTGATAAAGGTATTTACGACAAGACAGGATACGCTGTATGGTGCCACCTTTATTAGCCTTGCCCCTGAGCACCCTCTTGTGTCTGAACTCTCCTCAGGGACAGGACAGGAAAAGGCGGTAAGAGAGTTTATTATAGAGGTGAGCAAGGAGGATAAGATTACAAGGACGGCTGAAGGAGGAGAAAAGAAGGGGGTATTCACAGGAAGATATGCGATAAACCCATTAAATAATGAAAAGATACCTGTCTGGATTGCCAATTTTGTCCTGATGGATTACGGCACAGGGGCAATCATGTCTGTCCCTGCCCATGATCAGAGAGATCTTGATTTTGCAAGGAAGTATAATATTCCGGTAAGGGTTGTGATACACCCCTATGAAGGCGCTCTCGATCAAGAGACAATGACCGGTGCGTATGAGGATGAGGGATATCTTATCAATTCAGGCCCGTTTAATGGATTGAATAGCAAGGAATCCCTTGATAAGATCGGGGACTATCTCAAAGAAAAAGGGATAGGTAAAAAGACGGTGAATTATCGTCTCAGGGACTGGGGCATATCACGTCAGAGATACTGGGGTACCCCTATCCCTGTTATACACTGTGAGCGCTGCGGTGTTCTGCCTGTCCCATATAGTGAACTTCCGGTACTGCTTCAGACCGATACGGAATTCCCTGAGGATGGGAGGTCTCCTCTTAAATATTCTGATGCATTTATAAATACAGAATGCCCTGAATGTAATGGCCGGGCAAAGAGAGAGACAGATACAATGGATACCTTTGTCTGTTCTTCATGGTATTTTGATCGATACACATCTCCACGTTTTGATGAATCACCAATGGATAAGGATGCAGTGAATTATTGGATGCCTGTGGATCAATATATAGGTGGTATAGAGCATGCCATTTTACACCTTCTCTATGCAAGATTCTTTACAAAATTCCTGAGGGATACCGGGATGTTAGAGGTAGATGAACCCTTTGAGAGGCTCCTGACACAGGGGATGGTGGTAAAGGAGGGGGCAAAGATGTCTAAATCAAAGGGTAATGTGGTGAG
>QIDP01000192.1 GCA_003229375.1 Nitrospirota bacterium | reverse complement strand
CGTTCTTTTGCATCTAATGGAATCATGTCAAAATGATCTTTGGGTATGAGAAAATCTGTATCCCAAAAGTATAAGCTTGTAAGAATATCCATATTAATATTTTGGCTCTTTCTCATTTCAAGTGGGTAATATATAAATAGTGGGGCTTCCGGAAATAGAGTGGAGAAAAGGTGGGTAGCCGCAACCTTTAGGTTGCGTAAATTACGCAGGCTAAAGCCTGCGGCTACCCACACAAATATCGGAAGAACCTTTTTTAAAAAGACTCAAAGGATTTTCTTGACAATGAAAGAGATTATATTATGATGAAATGAATGGGTGGCATGGACAAACTTGTTTGTCCATGGGAGATTTTCAGAGGAAAGGATGGATTTTTAATGAAGGGACTTAGGGCTCGCTTAGAAATAACTATTTTAGTGTTAGTGGTGATGTTATTCCTGCCTGTGACATGTACACGGGAAAGAGGGGCAAGGGAGTTGATAGAGAAAGGGGATAGTTATTACTCAAAAGGGAAATACAGCAAAGCTATCAAAAGCTATAGCAAGGCTATTACTATAGATCCAAATTATGCCGGGGCCTATGACAAACGGGGAGATTCTTATTATATGAAGGGTCAGGATGACAATGCACTGGCAGATTATAGTAAGGTTATTGTTATAGTCCCTGATGATATAGAAGCTTACCTCAAGCGGGGGATTATTTATGGAAGAAGAGATGAATCAGACAAGGCAATAGAGGATTTTAGTATGACCATTACTATAGATCCAAATTATGCCATGGGCTACAACAATAGGGGGATTGTCTATAGGAAGAAAGGTGAACCTGACAGGGCAATCGAAGAATTTAATAAGGCAATTTCTATTAATCCGAATTATGATGGAGCTCACAATAATCGGGGCAATGTGTATGAGGATATAGGTGAACATGAAAAGGCGATAGAGGATTATAGTAAGGCCATTGCCATAAATCCGGATAATGTTGAGGCTTACTACAACCGGGGCAATACATATGCCCTGTCAAATAATACAGATGAGGCCGTCTCTGATTTGCAAGAGGCCTGCAAAATGAAGCTTAAGATAGGATGTGCCAGGCTTAAGGAGATATCAGGGGCAAAAAAATGATAATCCCTATCCCTCCCAGGCCCTTCTGAATCCGGGGAATGAATTTTCTATGGTCTCATCAGAGACACAATAAGAGATTCTAAAGTAACTTGGTTTGCCAAATCCACTTCCCGGCACAGTAAGTATATTCTCTTCCTGGAGTCTTCTTACGAATCTTATATCATCATCAACCGGTGATCTTGGGAAGAGATAAAATGCCCCTTCCGGCTTTGTAACATCATACCCTATATTAATCAAATTGTCATATAACGTATCCCTCTTCCTCTGATACGAATCGATATCTACAGAGTCTTGCTGGAGTTCCTTTACTACCCGCTGCATCAATGCCGGGGCATTTACAAAGCCCAGGGTACGATTGCAGAAAATCATTCCTTCTGCCAGTCTTTTTGCATCGGAGCACTCCGGATTTATAGCGATAGAACCTATCCTTTCCCCTGGTATCGCAAGATCCTTGGAGTGAGAGTAGACAATAATGCTGTTCCTGTATATCCCAAATATATTGGGAAATTTCACATCATCATAGATGATTTTTTTATACGTATCATCTGATATAAGATAGATGTCTATATTAAGCTCTCTTTCCTTTTTTTCCAGAAATAGACCTAATGCATGGAGGGTATCTTTGTCATACACCTTGCCCGTAGGATTATTCGGGGAGTTTATTATCACACACCTGGTCCTATCATTTATCGATTCCTCCAACTTACCCGGATCTATATTAAAATCACTCCCTGTCTCTACAATCCTGCATACCCCGGCGTGGTTATCTATATAAAAGATATATTCAACAAAGTAGGGTGAGAAGATAATAACCTCATCCCCGGGATCAAGCATACTCTTTAGTACTACATTCAATCCCCCTGCAGCACCACATGTCATGATTATATTATCAACCGGGATACTTGAGCCTATCTCATCAGATATTGTCTTTGCCACGGCCTCTCTGCTCTCATAAAACCCTGCATTTGGCATGTAGCGGTGCATCCCTTTAGAGGTGTCACTAATTGCCTTATACAACTCCTGCTTAAATCTCTCAGGCGGCTCTATAACCGGATTACCCAGGGTAAAATCAAAGACGTTTTCCTCCCCTATACTCGCTTTTAGGGCAGCGCCTTCCTCAAACATCTTCCTGATCCATGAGGATTTTTCTATGAAACCTTCTATCTTTTTAGCAATAGCCATAGGATTGTTAAATTAAATTTTAACCGCAGACCCACGCAGACTAATAGCTGGCCGACTTGGCCAGCTATTAACTGTTATGCCCTTCGGGCAGAGCTAAAACCATCTTTTTGATTTTAGCAATTTCCATAGGACAATACCTTTTTTCCGCCTCTGGCGGAATCAATCTTTTGTTGGGCCAAGTCGGCCCAACAAAATGTCTGTGTCTGTCTGCGTGTGTCTGCGGTTAATTTAAAAAGTGGAGCTAGGTTCTTATTCAAAGGCGATGAAATAGACATCTGTAGCCTTGAATTTGGAATTTCTCAAAAACCTTGCCTTTACCTTCATCCCAATCGTCACATTTTCCGGGTTTACATTTATTAACCGTGAGAGGAATAGTGTATCTATCCCTTCAAATTCTACAAGAATCAAAGTAAATGGTGTCTCTTTTAGGAATTCCTCACTTCCAAAGTAGCATGTAGTGAAGGTATGTATCTTCCCTTCCAAGGGGAGTTCTATCCACTCTGTCTTAGCTCCACACTCCATACAGTGTGAACGCGGGGTAGCAAATTTATAGTTACATTTCTTGCATCTGCTCCCCATCAACTTCCCCTTTGCCAGCCCCGCAAAAAAGGGAGAGTCCTGAGCATAGCTGTGAAGGTAATTTATCTCATAATGATGTTTGATGATTATTGGATCAATATTAAATAGTATAGTACCATCTTCTGTTTCAGGGAGTTTATTTTTTGAGGTCATTTGACTCGCTCCACATATTTAGTGTCATGTGTATCCACTTTAATTACCTCTCCTACGCTAATAAACTGGGGCACCTGGATCACCAGCCCGGTCTCCAGCGTAGCTGGTTTTGTAGAGGCGGTGAGCGTGGCCCCTTTGAGAGATGGTTCAGTCTCAGTTACCTTAAGCTCAACTGTTAAAGGGAGTTCAATATCTATAGGCTGTTCTTTATGAAAGGCTATCATTACCCCGGTATTAGGCAGCAGATAGTTTGCCGTTTTTCCGATAATATCCTTCTGTATGCTGATCTGTTCATAATTGTGCGTATCCATGAAATAGAAATTGGTATCGTCGTGGTATAGGTGTTCCATCTGGCGCCGCTCGATAAATGCCTGTTCTACCTTATCCTCTGAACGGAAACGGTATTCAGCGGAACTGCCGGTCTTTAAGTTCTTAAGCTTGGTGATCACCATTCCCCGCCAATTACCAGGGGTTAGGTGTTTGACATTGATTACCCGATGTAACTCATCCCTAAAGATAATGATATTACCCTCTCTGATCTGTGTAGCAGTAATCATATATAGGTTTCTCCTTTCTATTTATTTATTACCTGAATCTGCATCAAGTCTTAATCAGAAGATATAATCTTTTGAAACCTGCCTTCTTCAAAAATGTAAGATACCCCTGACGCTTCGAAATACATCACCCCTATAGAGTCATTTTTGTACTGAAATTCCTCCTTTGTTTCGTAATTATAATCCTTCTCTCCCTTCTTAAAGAGGTATAAATAAGTCTCTGGAGATATATTCCCCATTTCAAGAATGTATCTATTAAATACCCCCTCCTTATTTAAAAATGCTATTACATATCTTTTGTGTATGGAATCAATGCTATTATTTATTTGAACTGCATAATCTTTTTTGCCATTGCCGTCAAAATCTCCTATCAGGAGATTAGGTTGAAATGAAAATTTATTTTGATTAAAAAAGGCAATAATCTCCTTTAAAACGCCTGAGAATTTCCAGTTAGCATATTCCTTATTCAAGATGATCCTGATGGCATCAGGCAGTTGGAGATTTGTTGGCTGATTCAACGTTATAGGGTGTTTCAAAGTTTGTGAGCAGGAAGATATCGAAGCAAAAAGTAAAAGCATTGCTATACAAACAAATATTAATCTTCTCATATTTTCTTTCCTATTTCTTCGGATCATACTCGATATGGATATGATCTGTTTCTAAAATTACATCGTAGTTGTATCCCAATTTAATTTTTAGTTCCTGAACAATCTTTTTTACTACAGACCCTTGACACCCTCCTGGTAAGTTGTAAGTCCTTATATCTATGGCAAACCCTTTATAGTGAAGTGACCCTGGACTATGAATTCCTTCGGTTCCGTATGTCACTGTGGGTCCCCAACTAGTAGCGTAAGTTCTAAACGCGTGTTCTATCTCAGAATATTTATCTTTAATTTCTTTCTTGATCTTGGTTTGATCTACACGATTCTCAAAATTCATATGGGTTTCTCCTTCCATTTGTTTATTATATAATATATCATGATTAACCTAAAGGATTAAAGATGATTTTGCTATTTTAAGAATATGAAAAGGATGTTTATATGATTAAGTCTTCGAAAAAGGCCCTGTATGTCCGGGAGATGTTTTCTTCCATATCTCACAGATACGATCTTCTTAACAGATTATTGAGTCTTGGCAGAGACAGGTATTGGAGATGTTTTGCTGTAAGCCAGCTTTCTTCTATGGCTGGCGGACTCTACCTTGATATTGCTACCGGTACAGCCGATGTGGCCATGGAGATAGCAAAGAGGGGAGCTGTCAATACAGGGGTAGTAGGTGTGGATTTCAATGAAAAGATGCTGGAAATAGGGAGGAAAAAGATAAGAAAAAACGGGTTTGAGGATAGGATCAAACTCAATTTTGCAGATGCACAAACCCTTCCATTTAGGGATGAATTCTTTGATGCTGCTATTGTGGCCTTTGGTATACGTAATCTATCCGATCCCATGACAGGGATAAAGGAGATGAGGAGGGTTGTAAAGGAGAAGGGAAAGGTTGTAATCCTGGAATTCACTACCCCTGGCAATTCCATTTCCAGGGAGATATATTATCTCTACTTCAGGAGACTCCTTCCTTTGATAGGGGGTATAATATCCGGCAAGAGACACGCCTATCAGTATCTCTCTGAATCTGTGATAGAATTTCCTGATCAGGAGGGATTAAAAAGGATGATGGAGGATGCCGGCCTGCATGATGTGAGGTATTATAACCTGACTTTCGGGATAGTTGCCGTACATGTTGGGGTAAAGTAAATGCCCCAAAATTCGATATAGGATTTAGGGAGGGGGTTTTTTCTTGACGGTGTGGGGGTTTTGTATTATCTTTATGAAATAAGGGAGTAACTGTTTAGCCGTTAGAAGTAAAGGCCAAACATCATTGAAAAATGTAAGGTTATTTTTGAGCGGGCCCTAAGAAGGGGGGAGCAGGATTATGAAATGTCCAAAGTGTGGGTACGTAAGTTTTGAATATCTGGATGAGTGTAGAAAATGTGGCAGGGATCTGGTTAAGTTTAAGGAGGATGCGGGTATTTACATGGTAATGCCAGGTAGTTTTGGTGCTCTGGGACTGGCAGGGCTATCTTCAATGGAGGTGGCTGAGGATGTTGCTGTGGCAGAGGAGAACGATGAGACCGTTTCCGAAGAGTCTCATGAGGATGAGGGCGGGATTGTTATGAGTATGGAGACAGAGACATCCTCTGAGGTCGAAATAGAGACCGGAGATACAAGAATGGATGTTGAGGAGGAATCGACGGCTGATAAGATAGAGATGAAAGATGTCTCATTAGATATGGGTATCGGGGATGAGTTATTGGAAGGAGAGGTCTCCGGAGATGATATTACTGTGGTAGAAAGCCCTGATGAGACCGTTTCCGAAGAGTCTCAGGAGGATGAGGACGAAATTGTTATGAGTATGGAAACAGAGACATCCCCGGAAGTCGGGATAGAGACCGGAGATACAAGAATGGGTGTTGAGGAAGGATCTGCCGGGTCTTCCATTGATACAGAAGATAAAAAAGAGGAACCAGAATCTTTTATATCAGCAGATGAAGAATATGGGGATATTGATATAGATAATATAGATATTGATATAGATATAGGAGATGATGATACTCCTTCTGACGACAAGACATAACATAACAACAAATAATTCTGATATTGCCACAGATAATGCTGCTGTAAAAGTGGGATTCTGGAGAAGATTCTTTGCAATCTCTATCGATCTTTTTATACTTAATATTTGTATAAGTCTCAGTGCTTCTCCTCTCCATAAGAACTTTGAAATAGGGGAGTCACTTCTCCTTTTCTTCTTTACAGGGGCTGATTCTGAGGTATTAAGAAGGCTAATCTTATACATTACCTCCTATATAATTATAGCCTTGATATTAGGCTGTTTTTATTTTACCTATTTTCATGGATCTATTGGACAGAGTATAGGAAAAATGCTTTTTAATATAAAGGTTATCCATACAGATGGGGGGGAGTTGACATGGAAGAGGGCATTTATAAGGTGGTTAGGATATTTTGTCTCATGTTTCCCGTTTTTCTTAGGGTTTGTGTGGGCAGCCTTTGATAGGAATAAACAGGCATGGCATGATAAAATTACCGACACATATGTGGTTAGAGGGTGAAGGGTGAAAAGGTAATAGCCATAAGCCATAAGCCATAAGCTAATTTATAGGTGGCATGGACAAACTTGTTTGTCCGTGGGGTATTTTCAGAGGAACAATGATAATAGATTTATTAAAGAAGGCAAAGAAGGTAGCAGTCTTGACAGGCGCGGGTATATCTGCTGAGAGTGGTGTCCCTACATTTAGAGGTGAGGGTGGTCTCTGGAGGAACTACAATCCACAGGAGCTGGCAACACCAGAGGCATTTGCAAGGGATCCAGGGCTTGTCTGGGAGTGGTATAACTGGAGAAGGGAAATTATTCATCCTCTGGAACCAAACAAAGGGCATAAGTTTATTGCAGACTTAGAGAAGAATACTTCAGATTTTACTTTAATAACACAGAATATTGATGGACTCCACCAAAAGGCTGGAAGTAAAAATTGCGTAGAGCTGCATGGAAATATATGGAGGGTCAGGTGTGTAAGGGAAGAGAAGGTCTTTGAGTTATCAGATGTCCCTTTGAAAGATATACCCCCTGTATGCGAATGTGGTTCAATCCTTCGTCCGGATATAGTATGGTTCGGAGAATCCCTTGATCCTGAAGTGATGTCTATAGCATACAATGCAGTTAAGAATTGCGATTTTATGATGGTTGTCGGCACATCTGCAGTGGTACAGCCAGCCGCATCCTTTCCCCTCATAGCCAGACAGAATGGCGCTTATGTTGTTGAGATAAATGCAGAGAAGACCCCTATATCAGGTATGGTAGATGAGTCCCTGATTGGAAAGGCAGGAGAGATTTTCGGGAAACTTAAACCATGAAATACAAAGCTATTAAAGGGGTTAAAGATATATTACCGGGAGAGACAGAGAAATGGTACTTTATCGAGAAACATGCCAGG
Source organism: Nitrospirota bacterium (assembly GCA_003229375.1). Classification (GTDB taxonomy): domain Bacteria; phylum Nitrospinota; class Nitrospinia; order SZUA-224; family SZUA-224; genus SZUA-224. The sequence continues at coordinate 4,624 of QIDP01000192.1, read as the reverse complement.
GATATCTTTGAAACATTCGGCTTCTCTGAGATCAGGATCCCCATCATAGAAAAGACCGCCCTCTTTGCAAGGGGGATTGGTGAGACAACAGATATTGTGGAGAAGGAGATGTATTCCTTTGAGGATAAAGGCGGGGAGAGTATTACGCTCCGGCCAGAGGGGACAGCCTCTGTGGTCAGGGCGTATATAGAGCATGGTTTATATAATAATCATTCCCTTACCAAACTTTATTATATGGGACCCATGTTTCGACATGAGAGACCCCAGGCAGGACGTTACCGTCAATTTTATCAGATAGGGGCCGAGATATTTGGAGAGGAGAGCCCTTCTATTGATGCTGATATTATTACCATGCTTATGTACCTGTTTAAGAGATTGGGATTGAATAATATTGAACTTCAGTTGAATAGCCTGGGATGTGAGAGATGCAGACCTGTATTCAGGGAAAGACTGCTGGATTTCCTGAAGAAGAGACTTCCTGTGTTGTGTGAAGACTGTAACAGGAGATTCGAACGTAATCCATTGAGGGTTATGGATTGCAAGAGTAAGGGATGCAGTGAAGTAATGAAAGATTCCCCGGATATGGATGGATCCAGGTGTGAGGAGTGTCAGAGGCATATTGATGGGGTGATTGAGTATCTGTTGATTGCAGGTATCAGATATACATTAAACCCGAGACTGGCAAGGGGGCTGGATTATTATACCAGGACAACCTTTGAGATCACAGATAAGGGGCTTGGGGCACAGAATGCCATAGCAGGGGGAGGGAGATATGATTCCCTGGTCGAGGATTTTGGCGGACCGCGGATATCTGCTATAGGTTTTGCCATAGGTATGGAGAGGTTAGTCTCTCTTATAGACATGGGAGAGAAGTTTATTCCCGGCTCATCCCCTGAGGTGTATATTGCTGCCCTGGGTGAGGAGGCTAATCAAAAGGCATTTGATATCTTACGCCAGATCAGACTGAGAGGTATCAGGAGTGAGATGAGTTATAGTGATCAGAGATTTGTGCCAAAGAAAAGTCTCAAGAGCCAGATGAAGAAGGCAGGCAGGTATGGTGTCAGTTATACATTGATCATAGGGGATAATGAACTAAGGAATGGGAAGGTGATCTTGAGGGATATGAAAAAGGCAGAACAGGAGGAGATTGATATAGAAGATATTGTTGAGGCATTGGTTAAAAGGATAGGATGAAAAAATAGTGTGTAACTACTCAGGAGTCAGAATGAAAAGGAGTGCTGTGGTTGGAGGAATAGATGAATGAGTCTCTATGGGTGGGTGGCATGGACAAACTTGTTTGTCCGTGAATTATGGTGAAGGGGTATATTTTCAGATGAAAGGAAAGATGGTTCCGTTGGCAGGCAGGATAAGACCATCGACCCTTGATCGATTCATGGGTCAGCAGCATCTCCTTGGTGAAGGGAAACCCTTCAGAAAATTGATAGAGAGGGATGCCTTAGGCTCTATAATATTGTGGGGACCTCCCGGGTCAGGTAAGACCACCCTGGCAAGGATCATTGCAGGGGTTACAAAGAGGAGGTTTAAGGAGATAAGCGCTGTAAATGCAGGGGTCGCTGATATAAGGAAGATAGTGGAGTATGCCGGGAAAGAGATGCGGTTTAATGGTGTCAGGACAATCCTCTTTATAGATGAAGTACACAGATTCAACAAGGTACAGCAGGATGCCGTCCTCCCCTATGTAGAGGATGGGACGGTCTGCATGATCGGGTCAACAACAGAAAATCCCTCCTTTGAAGTGATACCCCCTCTCCGTTCCAGGTGTCAGATATTTCGATTGGAGTACCTCTCCTGCGAAGATATAAAGAAGATTATTATCTTTGCTATAGAAGATAAAGAGAGGGGCCTTGGCAACTATGATCTGGATATAGAGCCAGAGGCATTAGAGAACCTGATCCTTCAGGCAAATGGTGATGCCCGTTTTGCCCTCAATGCCTTAGACGCAGCAGCCTCCTCTGCCGAAGAAGGGACTGAAGGCAAGAGGATAATAGACAGGAGACTTGTTGAAGAGGTATTGCAGAGATCCTTTCTCTTGTATGATAAGGCAGGGAGCGAACACTATGATCATGCATCTGCATTTCAGAAGAGTCTCAGGGGATCAGATCCGGATGCAGCGGTTTACTGGTTAGGAAAGATGATTGCCGGTGGAGAGGACCCCAGATTCATTGCAAGGAGGCTTATAGTAACCGCATCAGAGGATGTAGGGAATGCCGACCCCATGGCGCTTGTCCTGACAATGGCAGCGGCTGAGGCAGCCGGAAAACTGGGTTTCCCCGAGGCTAAGATTCCCCTTACACAGGCAACTATATACGTTGCCACTGCACCCAAGAGTAATTCTGCTGTAATGACCATTAATAAGGTACTGACAGATATCGGGAGAGACGGCAAGTCCTTTCCTGTGCCTGCTCATATTAAGGATTCTCACTACAAGGATGCTGAAAAGTATGGTTTTGGAAAGGACTACAAATATCCTCATGATTATCCGGGTCATTATGTAGAACAATCCTACCTTCCTGAGGAGCTTAAAGGGAGGGTCTATTATCAGCCGGGGGAAGAGGGATTGGAAAAGGAGATAAAAAAGAGGTTAAAAAGGAAACCCTCATGCTGATGAATCGGTACAAAGAGGGATGAAAATTGAATCACCCCCACCCCTGCCCTCCCCCATAAAGGGTGAGGGAGTCAATTAATCGGTCATCTCTTCTCTAGGGGAGGGTTAGTTATTCAGTCCCCTCTTCTATAGGGAGAGAGTTAGTTATTTAGTCCCCTCTCCCCTGGGGGGAGAGGGTTAGGGTGAGGGGGTATTTTCAGGTGAAAGGAAGGATTGTAATGATCAGAAAACCGGCTGTTGCAGGGAGGTTTTATGAAGATTCTCCAAAGGGACTTAAGAGAGAGGTAAGTGGATTAATAGATGAGGGCGCAGACAAGGAGAAGGTCGTGGGTGTAATGTCTCCACATGCAGGATTTATGTACTCCGGTCCTGTTGCAGGTGCTGTATATTCTAAAATTCAGATGCCCGGGACATTTGTGATCATAGGACCAAACCATACAGGTTATGGCGAGACAGCCTCTATAATGACCTCGGGTGAGTGGGAGATGCCAAACGGCAATATTGCTATAAATTCAGAACTCGCAAAAGATATCCTTGCCAGATCAAAATTTATCAAGGATGATGAAAAGGCTCATTTACGCGAGCACTCACTAGAGGTGCAGATCCCATTTATCCAGTATTTCACAGATGATTTTGATATTGTACCGATAGCGCTGAAGTCCATCGACTATAAGATATGTGAGGATGTAGGAAAGGCCATCTCAGGGGCGGTCCAGGGGGCCAGGGAGCCAGTGGTTATTGTAGCGAGTACAGATATGACCCATTATGAATCTCAGACATCTGCAGAGAAGAAGGATAAGATGGCCATAGAACGAGTCCTTGAACTAGATCCTAAGGGACTTTATAATGTAGTGAATAATAACAGGATTACCATGTGCGGTGTAGGTCCGACAACAGCGATGTTGATTGCCTGTAAAGGGTTAGGGGCCAAAGAGACAGTATTAGTAAAGTATACGACCTCCGGGGATGTAAGTGGAGATTATGACCAGGTAGTAGGTTATGCAGGTGTGCTGATAAAGTGAAAAACTCCGGGGCAAATCATCCTAACAAGAAGATTTTTTCTCATTCTAAGTCAAACCACCACCGCCTCTGGCGGTGGTGGTTTGACTTTTCACTATCTTTTTGATATTCTTTTCATACATGGAAACTCTCCTTTAGTAGTTCGTTATTTTGGTTTAAATACAACTACTATTAGAGATGGTTTTCATGCATAAGTCAATGTCTTTATTGACTTTTTCTCTATTTATTTAAACATGCCTTAGAAGAGACGAAGTTTATTGACAATAGAATATTACCAGGATATATTTAAAAGAAAACAGTTACAGTTTATGATTGGAGGAATCGTCAGATGGGAAAAGCAGTGGCTAAACGCACTCCTTCCAGCAAGGATCAAAGATTATCACAAGATATATTTAACAAAATCATCCTTGAGTGTCTCTCCATAAAAAGTTGTCAGGAGGCAAAGCTTATTAATGAAATCAAAAAGATAGAGTCATATAGTACCAATGGGTTATATTCAACTCTATTGAAGATCCTTTCTCATCTTGACTTTCCCCCTGAAGAGGCCAAATACTATTGGGAAGAGATAATAAAGCATAGAGAAATATTGACCAAACAGTTAAAGCGGGATCCTGGTATAAGGGTTTCTCTCCTCGATTATTTTGTTAACAAGGATACCAGACTCAAGAACCCTAAGATTATAGAAATAGCAATCTACGAAGAGACAGAGAGAAAGTCCCTTATAGATGGATTGACAGGACTTACTAAAGATCGCCTACAAAAAATAGAGACAGAAGTTAATTTATTAAAGACCACTCGTCCTCATATTGAAAAATATAGTAAGCAATTGGATGTCTTGTTTCAACAATTGCTTGAAAAAATTAGAAATCTCTTGTCTAACTTTAATAACCTAGTATAACGTTTCATTAAAATATAGCCGTATATTTACCACAAAGACACAAAGGGCACAAAGAACTATGTCCTTTAAAAACAATAAAT
>QIDP01000168.1 GCA_003229375.1 Nitrospirota bacterium | reverse complement strand
TTTTCGAAGTAAGCTCAATAACCATTTTATTGAAAATGATGGGGTTGAGTGGAAAGTGAAAAAAAATTACCGCGAAGCGGTTTAGTTCAACAGAGTAATAAGTGGAAAAATTCCAAGTGAGGAAAAGATATCCAGATATACCCTATGTTCACCGGGAATTGCTGCCCCTTCTTACACGGACAAACAAGTTTGTCCATGCCACCCAAAAGAAGAGAGGACTTTCTAAATTGAGCGATTTTTGTAGCAGTATTGAGTTGTTATGTGTTAATAAGGCTCTTTTTCTATATCATCCTCAAACGGATCTATCACTACAGAGTGTATCGCAATGTCAAACCATTCCAGAAAGGTGTTATAGTCCAGATTCTGTGGCCAATATCTTCTGTCAAGGTACTCTGCTTCAAGTTCCATATTCTTATAAATGAATATAGAATACCTAAGAATGCATAAAAAAATGCAAATTAAAAGATGATTCTACCCGGCAATACCCTTTATCTGAGAGAGAAGATCCATTAGAGAGATATCAGGGGTATCCAGGAGCGATTTATATTTTTGGATGATGGGGTCGGTCAATTTCATTCTGCTTTGGGCAAGGTCACACAAGGACTCGTCTTCTGTATCAGGACAAAGTAAATGGATATAGCTTTTTGGAGAAGGTTCCCGAAAATATAGAAACAGACCTGCACCGGTTTCAACTGATCCCTGACTCCAGAACATGTTGGGAACTATAGAAGGGTTTCCAAGGAGATGGAGGGCGATATCTATCCAAAGGCCGGTCTCATGTGCCTGATCCCCCGGTCTTGAAGAGAGAGGGAATTTCAATCCCCATGTAAGTCGTTGGGGATCCTGGTTTCTTAAGGGTGAGAGGACCTCAACAAGGGTATGTAATACCAGATATTTTTTTCTGTCATTAAAATCACCAAATAATCCTTCCCAGAATCCTTGATTTGTTTGCGTCTTTAAATATTCGATATATCCTTGCTGGAATTCGTCAAGGGAGGAATAGGCTGGCAGATTAATCTGATTAATCTTTGAAATAAGCCCCTTTACATCTGTGTCTATCCATCCTCTTTGAATAATCTCCCCGGCCCTGGACAGGAATCCGGAGAATATAGCAGGCACAAAGGGAAGATGAGATCTGAATTGTGACAGATCTATAGAGACAAAGATCAAAAAGGGGTATCTGCGGCCTCCTTTGTCTTGATTCGGAGCACATACCCCTAGCAGGGCATGGTTTGAGTTTAACGGATGATATAAGAATTGGTAATTGGGCGCATTCCTAAAGGCAGAATCCCAATCCTTATTCAACCGGCGTTGAGACCAGAAGATCCCTTCCTGAAACCACTGATCAAGGGCACGAATCTCCTGACTACCGGCGTTGTGCCTGATGAAATCTGCATATATCGGAAGCTTTCCAAAACAACCTATGTTCATAATGTAAAGTGCCTAAAGTGTCTAAAATGCCTAAAGTGAGCTAAAGTTAATGAAATATAATCCTTTTTAGGTTTACTTTTTGCCAATAGATGTAAAAATTGCAAGCAATTCACTGCACTCTTCATATTCTGATTTTACTTTTTCCCAGGATAACCACTTTCCCTCTACAATTACTTCTATCCAATATTGTGTTTCACTAGCTTCGCTTTCACAAATTTTAATCTTATTTTTGAAATCCGCCTTGCTTCTAGCTCGATTGGCTTCCTGATAATTTGCACCAATAGAAGTTCCTGATTTTGTGATCTGACTTTTTATAACACAGCCCTCAGGTGTATTGGGTAAAATTGTTGATAAACGAATTACTCTCACACCGAATTTTCGAGTTCGCTTTTCAAGCTCTTTGGAAAATTCTTTATTATCCATAACTTTAGTTCACTTTAGGCACTTTAGCTCACTTTAGTTCACTTTTATTGCCGTGATCCTGCCTGGACATTTAAATTTTGATAATAACCCTTGTCTGAAAGGATTTCTATAACTATGGGCCTTTAAATCAAAACGGACATTATATGTCTTTATTCCACCTCTGTTGAAACTCCATTCAACTCTGAATCTGGTAGGGCTTTCCTGTGTAACCCTGCCTGCATCCATGAGCCGGAAAAATCCCCATCTCCCCTCAAATGATTTGTCCTGTCTGAACCCGCTTTGTTCGTCAGATATCTGAATCTTTGATCCTATAGCCCCTGTGGTCCCGGGCCAGGAAAAGGTCTTCCATACCTGCGGCCCCATTCTATAACTATAGCTTTGACTATCAATGACAAGTAGTATCTGACTCAATCCAGGGGTGGGGTAAGGATAGAGTTCAAAGGAGACCCTGGGATCAGAACTGCCTCTGGGAAAGAGACTTCTGGTAATTAAATCAACATGACTTAGAGAATTCAGAAAAGCTGGTGAGAAGGATATCCCTTTTCCGAGCCATGTCTTTGTCCTCCACGTATTCTTTTTAGGTATTAAGAACGGCCGAAGTTCTCTTTCGTAGAAGTCCCAGAAGATACCATCCGAGGGATGAAAAAATTCTGAGACATCTATGAGTGCGGCATCCTCTCCAATCCGGCTAAAAGGATATCTCAGTTGTAAACTCCTCTGATAAGGCTCATATACCTCTGCCCTCCATATCCTGTCAAGATATCTCTGACTATCGTGCATTACTGCAGTCAGGGTGTTTATAATGGGCTGTCTTAAGAGGTGTTCTATTACATCTCTCTTTTCAGGGCCAAAATCACGCAAAAGCCTCTCGGTCAATCGCCATGCCTCATGGAGTTCCTCTCCCGAACTCTTGGATAGTACATCCTGAGTAAAGTACCTTGCCTCTCTTTCCGGATCATCTGAGTTGATGAGGTTATGTAATTTTTCACGGATCTTTAATATCTCTGAGATATATATTTTCAGGGGGGATCTTTTATCTTCTTGTTGACTGGTTACAAATTTATGTAAATCTTTAAAATCCTTTTCCACCAGATTCTTAGGTGGTTCCTCATTAGTGATCTTTTCTTCTTTTTCTTTGAGCCCCAGCTTCTTTTTGGCCTTATCAAACAGGCCTGTTACGATCCTTCTGGTCTTCTTGAATGGCTTTTTCTCAAGAGTTGTGTTCTTCCCGACCTCCTTGAGGAGCTGGACAAGGGGGGAGTAATCCCCTGTTAAAAGAGTGAGCTTCTCTGCAGCATCCTGGGTGTTGGCAAAAGATCTGACCGTAATGCCCTTTAAAAATCTTCTCCATTCCTTTACATATTCCCTTGTGTAGAGTTCGGTGAGTCCGGCAATTATCTTATCCTTATTATCCTCCTCTTCGAATTCTTCAGCAGTATCAGTAAGTATCCAATCTTCCTTAAGTATTTCCTCCCCTTCCCTAACAATAGCATCCTTAAAATAGCTCTGCCAGCACCTTGGTGTAAAGAATCCGGGCACACTATACCTGGAAAATAGGACATTTTGTCTTTGATTGTTAAGAGCATGAGTTAATGTATATGATTCAAATTTCTTATTTCCCTCCTCCTTTATCCGGGAAAAGATCCTGTCAAGCGTAGGGATTGTTTTAATGACCTTTCTCGAGGCCCTGACAATATCCTCGTTTGCTATAATTCTTGGGGCATCTTCCCTGTATATCTGTTCAAGATAAAAGTCACTCTGCCTTTGAACAAGCTCTTTTATTTGCGGCAGCTCCTTAAAAGATGTTTGTTCTTCCATGATCTCCTTTAGCCTTTGGGATAAAAATGCGGGATCAGTCCTGGAGGGGTTAGCCATCATCAGATAGGTCTTCAGGATATCATAATAATAAGGAAACCCGGCAATAGCAATACTCGATTTTTTAGAGATACCCTTTAGCTCTTCCTCTAGTTCCAGGGCAATCGGATTCAGAAGTATCTCCTTGAGTCGTGCAAAATAGAGCTGTCTGACAGGAGGTATTATCGTATCCCCTCGATATAGACCCCAGCGAAGGGGGAAAGGGGCGCCTTCACGATCGTATATATCCAGTTTTGAGACCCTTGTACGAAAAGAGTCCAGGGTCTTAAGATTCTCTTCAAGGAGATCCCAGTCCTCCCACTTGATCTCTTGTACTTTTCTGGCTGTATTGGCTGTTGTACTTAAGAGTCGTTTGTTCCCGATAAAGGACCCCAGGAGGCCAATCGTGATACCTGCAAGTACTAAAATCGATCCAACAAGGCCTGCTATTCGCAAGAAACGCAGGCGCTGTTCTGCCCCGGAGGAGGGACCCGCAAGCCCCTGATCCGGAAATATTATCCTTGTAAAGAGATCCTTAATAAAATAGCTCTTGGTCTCCTTTGCCTGATCAAGAGACTCAAAGATATCCCCTGATAGTCCAAAGGCACGGCTCATGGCGCCGATTACATTGTCAATCGGTGTGCCTTCTTGTGTGCCGCTTGTAAAGTAAAAACCACGGAGAAGGGGCCTCTCTTGATAGGGGTTGGACTCAAAGAGGGTGGACAAAAACCGGCTCAGTCTCTTTTGAATGGAAGAGAACTGTAATGGGAAAAAATATACATTCTGTTTGTTTTCCAACCTTGTTTCAGAGGTCAACCGTTCAAGACGTCTGGAATTCAAGGCCTTATAGAGGACCTCAAATTCTTGCTCAAACACAGAGTCAACCTGCGGGTTATGCTGCTGTTCATCTGTAAGTGTACAACCCCATACCTGTGCCCGTTCATCCTTGGTCAGGTCCCCAAAGGATTCCACAAACCCCTGAATGAGATCGCACTTTGTAAAGATAAGATAGATCGGGAAGAGAATACCAAGCCTTTGAATCAATTCATCAATACGGTTCCGGATATTCTTTGCATGCCATTCCACTCCCTCCTCATCAGCGTTCATGAGGTCGGCTATACTCACTGCAACCATAACGCCATTGATCGGTTTTTTCTTTCGGGCCTTCTTTAACATATCGAGGAATCCCAACCATTCCTCCTTATCATCATCCTCTATAGTATAACGTCCTGCTGTATCCAGAAGTATGGCCTCATTGGTGAACCACCAGTCACAATTCCTTGTTCCACCGACTCCCTGGATACCCTTGCCACCGGAACCAAGATAGGGGAAGTTCAGTCCTGAATGTCGAATTGCTGTACTCTTCCCTGAGGCCGGGGGGCCAATCATCATATACCATGGGAGCTCGTAGAGGGCTGCACTTCTCCAGCGGGATCTTCCCATCTTTGATGATTTCAGGGTCTTTATGGCCTGATTGAGTTGATCCTGAAGGGCCTGGATCTCTTCCTTGCGGTCGGGCCTTATCTCCATGATCTGTTTTTCGGCCTCTTCATGGATAGATTCTTCAATAAACCTTCCCTTTTGAGTTGCAAGTATCTTCTTTGTCAGAAAGGTTACAATCCATATCAAAAGGACAATACATATAATCAGTAACCGGATAAACCGATCCTCTATCCCTATCATTGGTCCTGCAAACCAGACCAGGAGCATGAGAAGGAGGAACCCGATTCCCATGATAATATTTCTACTTAATAATAACCTGAATATCCTTTTCATCATATCTTTCCAACAAGGTCCTGCAATTCCTTTGCTACACTATCTGCACTGTGACCGATCCAGATCGAAAGCCCTAAAAACAAGAAAAAGGCCATTGCCAGACATACAACAAATACCACCCATGGCGGCAGTTCACGGCTAAGTCCCCGGACAAGCCCTTCACTCCTCTTCCAATGGGGTGAGATCGCTTTTGCCTCTCTGCCGCGTATGCGGTTAATATCACTTCCCACCTCCTGGATCAGCATCTTGAGTTTGTCTAAACCCAGTATCTTATATCTCCCTTCATAACCTAGCGACAGACATGTATAAAAGACCTCAAGGAGATCTGTCCTGGAATCAGCCTGCTGTCGTAATTGCTCCAGCTTTTTAAAGAACTCCTCTCCAGCCAGTTGGGTCCCAAAATATTCCAGTTGTAGGGGACGCTTCAGCCATGACTCCCTGGCAGGCCATTGAGAACTCAAGATCGTCTCATCGATGAAGGCGCTAAGGGCGTATTTTGCAGCCAGGATGTCCTCGTTATTAATACCTATTTCTTTGCCCTTATTCTCCATGACCCCAAACATACGGGTGATCCTCTTTCGCAGCTCTTCCGGATCACCCAGATCCTGAGACATGCGGAGTTTTATAATCAGGGAAAAGAAATCAGCGCAGAGATCCGGCAGTTTTTGTACTGTATAATGATGATTATTCATAAAAAGTAATCTTTTTGCCACAGAGATCACAGAGGACACAGAGTTTACTTTTCAATTTTCTCTGAGATCTCTGTGTCCTCTGTGGCTATAAAAAAATCTTCATTCCTTAATCGCCATAAGCTCTAAATTTATCCCCGCAAATTCAGACGGGACATAGATGGCTATGGTCTTGGATTTCTGTACGGTATCCCAGTAATCACCATGTTTCTCAAGCCTAAAGTATTGATATCCCATCCTTATACGAATAGCTGCCGGCGGTCTTGGAGAATGAGTGATAGTAACGCCCGGCATGGCCATGTTGACAATAATATTGATATTATCAAGAGAGCCTGTCTTGATCTGTTGAGGGACCTTATCCATTAATTCTCTTTCAGGCATCTCTGCCTTCACTCCAATATAAAACTGGGCTGAATCTAACAGCCTATCATCTGTGACACGGCCAACAAAGAGGGATTCTTCAGCCCGCTCAAGAGGGATAGGAATACAGTTGCTCGGGATAACCGTCTCAAGCATATCCCGGATATGTTTATACAGCATACCAAATGATTGTGACAGATCATCATGATTGTATCCCGGCAGATCCTTTGGATGGATATCCATGGCAAAGGTGGCAAGTTCTCCGGCCAGTTGTGCCAAAACCAGATAGAGTTGTTCAGGATGCCCCCCGGAGATATTATAAAAATGAGATAGGAGGGGAATAAAGGAATTTACAGTATGGAGAAACCAGAAATTTGATATGTCTGATGTCCCGAATTCCACTGAGCCAGATACCTTTTGCCGTCGCTCGCCTGACAGAGAGCTGCTCTTTGCAGCTAATATCTCAAGGAGTTGGCGAAGGAGGTTCATAAGATGTTCTGATGCAGATATCCCTAAACAGGTTGGAATAAACTCCTCCCGAAGCGTAACTATTCCTGAGGCTGTTCGAACCAATTCTGCAATCTTTAAGTAATTAAAATCATTCAGGGATTCTCCTGAGAAGAGGATCTTTAGATTTTTACGCGCCAGACCGATATCCTTTTCATTTTGACCTGTGGTTTCATCTGCTACCCGAACAAACTCTCTAAGATACCGGACATTACCGGGACTTGCAGAATCATCTATCTGAAAGTTGAGAGAACTTCGTCTCTCTATAGGGATAGCAAGATAGACATCCAGTGCCTCCATGGAGGGGAGAAAGTAATCCTTGATGTTTCGACCTTCCGGCAGGCCATCTGTCTCCGGGATATTGATGGAGAGGCCATCCGGCATCACTCCACTGCAATTAAGCAAGGCAAAACGGTCATTTGCCAGGGCATCCTTATCGATCTTTAACCCGATAACCCCCCGGTTGAAGTGATTCAGGGATCTTAACCGGAAGTTCAGGTTCTCCTCCTGATAATGATCCCACTGCTGAAAATGATGTGGAATGAGAAACATCCCCTCATTCCAGATGATCTTACGATAGTGACTCATTTTATGTTCCTCTTATTGCTCTGAAAATACACCCTCACCCTCCTTTAAGTGAGCTAAAGTTATGGCTTATAAAAAAAATCCCAATAACTTTAGATCACTTTAGTTCATTTTAGGCACTTTAGGCACTACTTTTTTTTGCCTACTGTGATACTCTGCTCCCCAAGGGTCAAATATATCTTTTCCCTCTTCTTTTTGAGTGGTAGAATTGCACGCCAGGAATTCCCCACAGGTTTACGAAAAAAGGCAACAACTCCTATATAATTTGCCTCCGGCTTTCTCATAATCTTGAACATGTTCTCTGAATCAGGATAAAGGGTGACCTCCTCTTTATCAAGGATATCACCTTCAAGGACATCAGCCTCGTTGCTCCATAACCTATAGAAGTCTGCATTCTCAAGGTTCTGTTTGTTTTTTAATTGATATATACGGACAACTACTGAAAGGGCACGTCCTTGATCATCCGGATTTAATCTTTCAGAGGTCTGAAAATATGCCCTGGCATATGGCTTCCCGCAACCGGTTATCCCTGTCATCAATAAAAAGGATATGCATATTAATAATGGTAAATATTTAGGTCTCATGATACACCTCGTTTGGATTGATCGATCTTTTTTAATAACTCTAAATAGCCTTTGGGAAAGTTAGGGCCTAATATCTTTTCAAAGGACTTTTTCTTGTTTTCTGAAAATGCCCTATGCTTTTTCATATATCTCCTCCATATCCCCCATTGTAAAAGAGGTGGTATCTTGTAAAGCAGCTTTAGATACCATTTATAGTCACCCGATTCTTTAATCTCCTTTTCTATAAGTTCAGGGGCAAACTCCTGGAGTAAGGCATGTAAAGATTGTCTTGTCCCGGACAGAAGTCCGAGTTGATGTGTCATCAAATCACGAAAAGCCTTTTCAAGGTCTTGAGAAGGCTTTTCAATGTCTCTCTCTGCATTCTCCCAATTTAAGAGATGGGCTGCCAGTTCCTCAGAGGTAGCCGCAGATTTTACTGGATTATGTTCCCATGAGAGGATCTGTGTAACCTGAACATCAAATTCATACTCAAATTGCTTACGCCCTTTGAGCGCATCTATTAGACATCGCAATAATACATCCAGGGTCTTTTCAATACGTGTGCAAAACCTTTCAATCTCTTTTTTGGATTCAAAAGATGATCTCCCCTTTACAAAACGATCGGACAGGATAGATAACGCATGGTATGCTGCTTGATAGAGTTCTTGTTCATTCTCCCATTTACCCAAACTGGCCTTAAACTCCTGATTTTCCTGAACCAGCCTATCCCGTTCATACGACCTTTCAGGGAAATAGCCCTTTACAGCAGTTATCACCTTCTTTGAGTCTTCAGTATCCAGGCTGCTGATCTTTTCCTTTACTGTACGGGTCAACAGCTCATTACGTGCCCCTGTATCTATCTCTCCCTGTTCAGAATAGACACGGCAGAGCCCTCTGGCTATATTATCAGCCTCTTTTGCTATCTCCTCATCTGTTAATGCTGTGTATTCTTCAGTGACTATATCCTTCTTTGACAGATCGGGTCCCTCTGGCCCGGGATGCTGCTCCTTCTCACTACCTTTTATATCTGGCGGAACCTCTTTTTTGGCTTCTGCCTCCTCTTTTGTTGTAAGCATTGTTTTATCTAAACCAATAATGGTCTGTTCCTCTGACTCAGGAGTGACTTCTGCAAAAGAGAGGATGAAATCACCAATCCCGATCTTATCATTATCATGGAGAGGGTGTCCATGACTCTGCATAAGTCGTTCTTCATTTAGATATGTCCCGTTTTTGCTTCCAATATCAATCAGATGGAAGGCACCTTCACTAAACTCGATCCGGGCATGTTTTGACGAGACAATCCTCTTAGGATCAGGGAGGCACAAAAGGTTAGAGGGATCGCGTCCAATCGTTATCACACGCTGGTCAAAGAGGTGCTCAGAACCCTCCATATCAGAATCACCATTCTTGGTTGTTACAACAAGTTTAGCAGGCATAATTTCCTCTGAAAATCCCCTTTCACCCTCTCGCACGGACAAACAAGTTTGTCCATGCCACCCGCCCGCCCATAGAGACTCATTTCATCTATTCCCCAAACCGCAGCACCGCAGCACTGATTTTCATCCCCCTTTGTGTATTTTTAGTTTTTGGGGTCGAGCCCTTTGAGGACAGTGTCGCATACCTCCAGTATCTCCCGGTTTCTTACCTGGGACCCGAACAGTTCAACATGAAGACCGCTATTTATCCCTTCAAGTTCCTGCAAGACATCCTCCATGACCTTTTCAGGTCTATTCGGGTCATAATCGCCATGATCTGAACAGAAGCTGAACCCGGGGATATTCGTGATCAGACGAAATGCAAGTCTTAAGATATTATACCAGATATCATCAGAGATGGCATTTCGGTTCTGTTCGCGGTCATCACGCTGAAAAAAGACAGAATTTTTGGAAAAGACCCCTTTTCCCGATTCTAATAAACCGGGCAATAAGGTGTCAATATATCCGGGGTCTTTAATCTTTTCCTCATTCACAGAAAGGATCAATTTGTTTATGATCCTTTTTATCTCCTGATCCACAAAGGATAGATCATTTTTATCATTGACCAGGATTGTCCTGATTAACATCATCCCGATACTGTATAAATCGCACGGGACATGGTATGTCTTGTAAAAGGCGACGTTTGAATCATAAAATGTAGTATCCTTTGCCTTCCGTAAAAATTCAAATACACCGCTATCTTTTGAGGATACCACCCCCTTTATACGAAAGCCCTGATCAATGGTCTCCTCCTTTGAACCCCAGATGATGAGGTTTTCAACACGGTAAGAGGGGGCATTCAATATAATACGCATCACATCATATCTTGAGTACTCCCCGGGCCTGATTTCCTCGGAGACAAGGTCGGCTTCAATCTTAAGTATTGTCCCTTTAGCAGGATCCTCTCCCTTATTGACGGATCGGATCGTAACATTCATGATCTCTTCATGACCAAATGGTGTCTCGCGAATAGTTGGAGCTGTGTATATCTTCTGATAATCGTGAGGTGGCCAAAAGATCGTCTTTAATATCCCATGTGTGATCTCTTCCGGTTCAAATAGAGATGTAGCAGCAAGGTCAATGACCTTAATCCTGAAATTCCAGCGAGAGGGAAGATCCCTGCCGGAGGCGGGTAAAAAGACCATAACACTGGTCGGTTTTACATCCAGATGCGGCCGACGGCATCTGGCATGTATTGATAAAATCCCCTTGCACAGTTGTGTAAAGGCGATCATCTTTAACCGGAGGATCTCCAGGGCAAAAAGACCGGAGGGGTCATCCTTAAAAATGAACTGGTAAGGAGAGGAAAAGAACGGATCAATTTGAGATATAATCAACTCCCGTACAAAGGAAGATCCCCTGTTACGATAGGTCTGTTTAAAACTATGCCAGGATGCCCCTCCAAGGAGATCACAAAATTCATCATAATGGATATGAAGCAGCTCAAGGGGGAGGGCAAAGAATTCATAATAAGAAAAGGGGACCAGTCGATTTTCCGCAGATATCGTCTCCTCCCCTTTTTTGCCCGGAGAATAGCATTCCTTTGCATAATCACATGAATAACAGGGAAAGACCCTTTGAAGTCTCTTATGAACCGCCGGATCCTTTTCATGGATCTCACGGGATTGTATAATCCTGGCAAGATCATGATAAAGTTGCCCCCGGCGCCGGATAATAACCTTTGTTTTGGTTGTCTCCTCCGGCGTGAGAGAATAGGTATAGAGTACAAGCCGGTCTGACTTGCCGGATTTTTGAGATGAACATCCTTTACAATAGAGATATCTTGTATTGGTCCCTGAATAACCCGGCAGACCGTTTTGTATAAGGAGGGATTCATCCTGACAATCCCTGAGAAAGGAGAGACATTCCGGGCAGAGCGGGTGAAAATATCGGTCCTTTTTTTTACAATAAGTTACCGGATAGCTCTGAGTAAAATGATTACCCTTTTCTTGAGAGGCCCCAAAGGTTCTTCCAAAATCAAAGAGTTCTACAACCTCTGATTGCAGGCCTTTAAGACGTGAAAGATTGTCTCTTTCCTCCTCCCATAGCCTGGCAATCTGCTTATTAGTTATGGGTCTGCGGGTAATATTGGATCCAAATGTCCGATATGCATTTCGCTGGGTTTTAAGGGCAAAATACTTGACAGTTGTATCCTCTCCCATGGCAATCCGTGCCAGGAATACTGTAGAGAATCGTCCAAAATCGTTCAGGATTACAAATGGTTCTTCTGAATCTTCGAATCTCTCTTCCCCGTGAACCCTGTTCAGGACAATCTCAAAACGGAGTCCGCCTACAGCAGAACCTAGTACAGGAATCAGATCATTCTGTTGAGTCATCTTTTCCTTTTTTGCCGCAGAGGACACAGAGTTATCTCTGTGAACTCTGCGGTGATAGTACCTGAATTGTAACTACTCAGGTTGTTTAGACTGTAGTCTGTTAGGACTGCGCAAAGAACGAATCAAGGCTCCCAACACCTTTTCAGACTCTGCAAGTTTTAACTCACAGCCTGCAAATTTGTATGATCTCGCATATTTCTTCCTCACTATTCAGCTAAATACCTATAGACTATCCACCTGAGT
>QIDP01000065.1 GCA_003229375.1 Nitrospirota bacterium | reverse complement strand
TGGAGTATTCCGGGAAAAAAGGTCTTCTCAACAATTTACATGAACTGGCAGCAAAACGGAAAGGATTGACAGCGGTTACCCTTGGAGATAGGGGTTCTCTTGCTGTTTATGAAGGAAATCTCTATGAAATCCCATGCCTCCCTGTAAAAGTAAAGGACACCACCGGTGCTGGCGATAATTACCACGCAGCCTTTGCCTTCGCAATCGCCAAAGACCGGCCGGTAATAGAGGCCCTGGCCTTTGCATCTGCTGTTGCTTCTCTTACATGCACCGGTATGGGCGGTCGTAGCGGATTTCCAACACTTGAGGAAGCCGGCAATGCCTGTCAAAAGGTATTAAAAAAAATTAAAAGGCTATGTTAGTGAACGATTTAAAATAGCGCTACAAAAACCTTGATTTATAACTCATCATCATGTAGAGTATTTGTAAGGATTTTATAGATTTCCATATAATAAATTACACAAGGATAGAAGGAGAAATCCGGGTAGTAGGGGCAGGTTTTACGCCTGCCCCTATACGCCTGCCCCTACTGAGTGGTACGGTTGTCGAGGATTTCGATTGACAACGCAGTATAATTTGTTATATGGAAATCTATAGGTAAAAGAGGATGATTGTTTGAAGAGGTATATAGATGAATTTAAAAGGTATCTTGAAATCGAAAGAGGGGCATCACAACACACTATTGCGAACTACCTGAGCGATCTCAAGCAATTTTTTGATTTCCTAAGGGAGACAGTTTTATGTACGAGTGATAGCGATTCAGATATTGATATGAAGCAGATAGATAATGTTATTATCCGTACATTCCTGGGATACCTCCATAAAAAGAGGATGAGGAGTAGCTCTATGGCAAGGAAGCTTGCCACCCTGAGGACCTTCTTTAAATTTCTCTGCCGTGAGGGTTATATAGAGAAAAATTATGCCAAAGTGGTTGCTACACCCAAAATGGAGAAGAGGATACCATCATTTCTCCCGGTGGATGAGATTTTTCAGTTGATAGAGACTCCTGACCAGCGGACATTCTTAGGTCTGAGGGACAGGGCTATCCTTGAAATATTTTATGCAACAGGTATACGTGTGAGCGAACTTGTCTCTCTTAATTATGATGATCTGAATCAGGAACTTCGCTTTATTAAGGTAAAGGGAAAAGGGAATAAAGAGAGGATAGTCCCTTTCGGGAAAAAGGCAGCAGAGGCACTCAAGGAATATTTGGAGAAATTAGAGGAGACAAAGAGGGTCAAACATTGGGATATTGATCAAAATGGGATATTCTTAAACCGGAATGGTGGGAGATTGACTGTCAGGGGTATACGCAAAATAGTGGATAAGCATATAAGAAAGAGCGCTATAGCACGTCATGTAAGTCCTCATACCCTTCGTCACACCCTTGCTACACATCTTTTGGATGGAGGGGCAGACCTGAGGGTTATACAGGAACTCCTTGGACATGTGAGTCTATCTACTACCCAGAAATATACCCATGTCACTACTGACAGGTTGATGGAGGTGTATGATAAGGCACATCCAAGGGCTGGGTCAAAAATAACTTAGCATTTTTGACCCAGCCCCAAGGGCGTAAAGAGGAGGAAGAATAATGTTTCATGGAACAACAATACTTTCTGTAAGGCATAAGGGAAAGGTTGCTATCGCTGGTGACGGACAGGTCAGCCTGGGTGAGACAGTGATGAAGCACAATGCCAAGAAGGTAAGGAGAATATACAAAGATAGTATAATTGCCGGGTTTGCCGGTGCTACAGCAGATGCCTTTGCCTTATTCTCAAAATTAGAAGAAAAATTAGAGAAACATCATGGTATGCTTCCCAGGGCAGCGGTAGAGTTGGCAAAGGACTGGCGGACCGATAAGTTACTACGGCGGTTAGAGGCACTTCTGGCAGTGGTTGATAAGGAACATTCTCTGATCATCTCCGGTACAGGGGATGTGATTGAACCCGATGATGGTGTCATAGGTATAGGTTCTGGTGGACCTTATGCCATTGCAGCAGCAAGGGCCATGATCTCCCACTCCGAATTAAATGCCTATACTATTGTTGAAGAGGCTATGAAGATTGCCTCTTCAATCTGTATATATACCAATGATCAAATTATGATTGAAGAGCTATAATTGAGGAGTTGAAGATGGAAAAGGCAATAGAATCAAAGACAGAGGAGAAACCAAAGGTTAAAAAGGTTATGGATGACCTTACACCTAAAGAGATCGTAAAAGAACTGGATAAGTATATTATCGGACAAATGGATGCAAAGAGATCTGTTGCAATTGCACTGCGAAATCGCTGGAGGAGGCAACAGCTCTCACCCGAGATGAGGGATGAAGTGGCGCCCAAGAATATTATAATGATAGGCCCTACAGGTGTTGGCAAGAGCGAGATATCCAGGAGACTGGCAAGATTGACCAAATCCCCATTCCTCAAAGTCGAGGCCTCCAAATTTACAGAGGTTGGATATGTAGGTCGCGATGTGGAGTCAATGATCAGGGATCTAACCGAGCTCTCAAAGAATATGGTGAGAGAAGAGAAGACTGAGGAGGTAAATGAAAAGGCCGAGGCTATAGCAGAAGAGAGATTGCTCGATCTGCTTCTGCCGCCTCCACCCATTCAAAAGAAGTCTGCTGAAGAAGATATTGATATAGACGATGCAGGAGAGCAGCACTATAAGGAGACAAGGGAGAAATTCAGGGGGTATCTAAAGGAAGGAAAGTTAGATGACAGGTCTGTAGAACTGGAGATACAGGAGAGGATGATGCCGATGATAGAGGTTATCTCCAGCACAGGCATAGAGGATATGGATATAAACATAAAGGATATGCTGGGGAACATCCTCCCCCAGAGGAAGAAGACAAGAAGGCTAAAGGTACCCGAGGCATATAATATTCTTGCCATGGAGGAAGCAAATAAACTTATTGATATGGATAAGGTTATCAAGGAGGCAATAGGGCGGGTTGAACAGTCAGGTATTATCTTTGTTGATGAGATAGATAAGATAGCCGGGAGAGAGAGTGCTCACGGACCCGATGTGTCGAGAGAGGGGGTACAGAGAGATCTCCTCCCGATCATTGAAGGCTGTACTGTCGGTACAAAGTACGGTATGGTGAGGACTGATCATATACTCTTTATTGCTGCCGGTGCCTTTCATGTCTCAAAACCATCTGACCTGATACCGGAGATGCAGGGGCGTTTCCCCATCAGGGTAGAGTTAGACTCTCTTGGTAAGGGGGAATTTATAAGGATATTAACAGAACCGCAGAATGCCCTGATCAAGCAGTATATGGCACTCCTCAAAACAGAAGGGCTAAATATCAAATTTTCAGATGATGCTATAGCAGAGATAGCCTCTCTTTCAGCATTAGTGAATGAGAGGGCAGAGAATATAGGAGCACGCAGACTCTACACCATTATGGAGAGGTTGTTGGATGAAATATCCTTTGAAGCCCCTGATATAAAAGATAAGAATATAGCGATAAATGCCAAATACGTACGAGAAAAACTTATTGATGTTGTTGAAGATGAGGATATAAGTAAATATATATTATAGGATAGACATATGGAAAAAATTATCCAGAAAGCAGATGTATTATTAGAGGCGCTTCCATACATACAGTCCTTCCATAAAAAGACCATTATAATAAAGTATGGTGGAAATGCCATGGTCTTGGAAGATCTGAAGAGTGGTTTTGCCCTTGACGTGGTGATGATGAAATACATAGGAATATATCCGGTCATAGTTCACGGTGGAGGACCCCAGATAGGAGATCTTCTGGAAAAGATCGGTAAGAAGCCACTGTTTGTAGATGGACTTAGGGTTACTGACGATGAGACAATGGATGTCGTTGAAATGGTCCTGGGAGGGAAGATAAACAAGGATATCGTCTCTTTGATAAATCACCACGGAGGCAAGGCCGTTGGTCTAAGCGGGAAGGATGGAAAGCTTATTACGGCAAAAAAATATAAGGTAAAAAAAAGATCGGCCGAAACAGATAGACCTGAAATAATAGATTTAGGCAAGGTAGGAGAGATTGTATCTATCAACCCGCAGGTGATTTATAATCTGTATGAAGGGGATTTTATCCCTGTAATCGCCCCTATCGGGGTGGGAAACAATGGAGAGACATACAATATCAATGCAGATTTTGTTGCGGGTCGAATAGCGGCTGCCCTGAAGGCAGAAAAACTTATACTCCTTACTGATGTGGAGGGGATAATAGGTAAAGACAAGACCCTCCTCTCTACCTTGACTCAGAAGGAAGTAAAGTATCTGATCGATAAGAAGGTGATCCGCGGGGGGATGATACCCAAGGTACAGAGCTGTCTGGACGCATTAAACAGCGGGGTAAAAAAGACCCATATCATTGATGGCAGGATCAAGCATGCAGTACTCCTGGAGATATTCACACGTGAAGGCATAGGGACAGAGATAGAGTGAGATAGAGAAGTGGCTAGTAAAATTGTAGTAGATGGATACAACCTGACAAGATCCTCCCGCGCAAGCAAAAGATTAGGGAGTCTGGAGGAGGAAAGGGAGTATCTTATATCTAAGCTGACCCGTTATCAGGCTATCCGGAGGATACCGATTACTGTTGTCTTTGACGGCTGGCAGGGAGGATATCCAATAGAGACCAGGGATAATATTAATGGAATAAAGGTTGTATACTCCAAACTGGGAGAAAAGGCAGATGAGGTAATAAAAAGGATGGCAGAGAAGTGGAGGGATTCCCTGATAGTTATTACATCGGATAGAGGGATTGCAGATTTTGTAGAGAATAGAGGTGCGGCAGTAGTCTCATCCCGTGAGTTTGAGAAGAGAATGGAGACGGTAAGCTATCCTGCAAAAACAGGGGATATGATTTTTAAAGATGAAGACTATGATGAATCTATGGATAGACCTATCACAACAAAAAAGAAGGGAAATCCGAAAAGACCTTCAAAGATTGAAAGAAGGAAGAGAGCAAAGCTCAGGAAACTTTAAATAATGGTAACCGTTCACGGTTCACGGTTCACGGTTTACAGTTAATGAAAACAGAAAGTAAAAGGAATTTGAAAAAACTGTAAACTGATAACTGTGAACGGATACAAATAATGCTTGACGATTCAGATACGATGAAATATTCAACAGAAGATGGTCTTACCATCATCGCAGGACCTTGCGTTATAGAGACAAAAGAGATGGTCTTTGAAACCGCTCAAAGGCTCAAGGAGATTTGTCAGAAACTTAAACTGCCATTCATATTCAAGAGTTCTTACGACAAGGCAAACAGGACATCTGTAAAATCCTATCGAGGGCCTGGCAGTGAAGAAGGCCTGAGAATACTTGAGGATGTAAAAAACAGGCTTTCGGTACCGGTGCTTACAGATGTACATTCTCCGGAAGAGACAGTACGTGCTGCTGAAATAGTGGATGTGCTTCAGATACCTGCCTTTCTCTGCCGGCAAACAGACCTCATCATGGCAGCGTCAGAGACAGGAAAGAGAGTAAATGTCAAGAAAGGACAGTTCCTTGCACCCCGGGATATGAAAAATATTATAGATAAATTCACCTCTACCGGAAATACTAACCTGATGATAACCGAAAGAGGGACGTCTTTTGGTTATAATAACCTGATCGTTGATTTTCGGGCATTCCCTATAATGAGGTCTTTTGGTTACCCTGTAATATTTGATGTAACACACAGCTTACAACTTCCTGGAGGAGAGGGGTCATGCTCGGGTGGACAGAGGGAGTTTGCTGAGTCACTTGCAAGAGCAGCGGTCTCGGTTGGCGTTGATGGACTTTTTATGGAGGTGCATCCGGAACCTGACATGGCACTCTGTGATGGACCTAATATGATACCACTTAAAGAGGTAGAAGGACTTTTGAAAAGATTAAAAGAGATATACACTGTGATAAAAAAAATAAGTGCCTAAAGTGAGCTAAAGTGTCTAAAGTTAATGGGATAATCTTTTATCTTTTAAACTTTAGCTCACTTTAGACACTTTAGGCACTACTTTAAAGCATATGAATATACTTGAAGAGGCAAAAAGGGTATTATCTATTGAGGCAGAGGCCATTGCTGGCCTGATAGAGAGGCTGGACAGTAATTTTGAAAAGGCTGTTGAGGGCATCTATCACAGCAGCGGAAGAACTGTTGTTACAGGGATGGGAAAATCCGGCATAATTGGCAAGAAGATATCTGCAACACTCTCATCCACAGGTACCTCTGCTGTCTTTCTTCATCCTGCTGAGGCAGGTCATGGTGATCTCGGAATGGTAACAGATGAGGATGTTATAATCTCCATATCAAACAGTGGTGAGACCGAGGAGATAATAAGTCTCATACCATATTTGAAGCGATTTAATGTTACCCTGATATCTTTGACAAGACCCAATTCTACCCTTGCCCGGGTATCTGACATTGCACTTGATACCTCTGTCAGGGAAGAGGCATGCCCTATGGGTATAGCTCCCACCGCCTCAACCACCGCAGCACTTGCAATGGGAGATGCCCTTGCAATGGCGCTCATCCTGAGACGCGGCTTCAGGGAAGAGGACTTTGCCGTGTTCCATCCCAACGGCTCCCTCGGCAAGAAACTGCTTATAAAGGTTGAAGACCTTATGCATACGGGAGAAGGTATCCCTTTAGTTAACATGGCTACCCCCATGACAGATACAACAATTGAGATGTCCTCTAAACGGCTCGGCATGACGGTAGTTTGTAATGTGGAAGGAAGGATAGCAGGCATAATAACAGACGGTGACCTCAGGCGTGGATTGCAAAAGTGGGGAGCAAGACTTTTTGAGATGACAGCAGGAGATGTGATGACAAAAAATTCAAAACTGATTCCAAAGGATATGCTTGCAGCAAAGGCACTCTCATTAATGGAGCAGTATTCTATAACCTCCCTTGTAGTACCTGATGATAATGGAAAACCAGCAGGTGTAATCCATCTTCATGATATACTGAAGAAAGGGATAGTTTAAACCCCAGGTAATTTTGTAACCGTTCACGGTTACGTAATTTTTATGGTTTAGAGCTAAACTTCTCTACAACTTCATACACCTTTTCCAGCGCCTCATCCAGTTTTGAGGGATTCCTTCCTCCTGCCTGTGCCATATCAGCCCTTCCACCTCCACTGCCATCTACAATGGATGCCACCTCTTTTATTATCTCGCCTGCACTAATCCTCTCTGTAAGATCATTTGTTACACCTGCCGCCAGGGAGACCTTCTTATTGTCTGTAACGCTCCCCACGACAATTATACCTGATTTTAACCTTACCTTGGCTGAGTCTACAAAGGACCGCAGGGATCTCATATCAAGATTATCCATACGCTTTGTAAGGACATTTATCTCATTTATTTCCCTTACTCCGGATATTTCCCCTTTTTTTGAGCTTACACCTTCACCGGCCTTAATCCCATCTGTCAGAGTTATCGATATTAACTTCCCTTTTAAGCCCTCTATTTCTCTCTCCTGTTCCTTTACCTTATCTAAGAGTTTCTTTACCTTGAGTGACTCCTCTGAAGGTCTTGCCTTGAGAAGTTCCTGGATTTCTATAAGTCTCTCCTCCTCCTTTTTCATCTCCTTATATGCCATGTAACCTGTTACTGCCTCGATCCTCCTCACACCGGCTGCCACACCACCCTCATATACTATCCTGAATAATCCTATATCCCCTGTAGCCCCTGTGTGTGTCCCGCCACAAAACTCCTTGCTATAATCTGATATGGTAACAACCCTTACCTTTTCGCCATATTTCTCACCAAAGAGGGCAATAGCGCCTGTATCTACTGCCTCTTTCTGATCCATCACAGAGATATCAACCCTGTGATTAGACCTGATCTTTTCATTTACCAACTCCTCTATCCTTTCCCTCTCCCTCGTTGTAGTCGGGGAAAAGTGTGTATAATCAAAGCGTAATCTATCATTGTCCACGAGTGAGCCAGATTGTTTTACATGATCACCAAGTACCTGCCTGAGTGCAGAGTGGAGGAGGTGGGTGGCTGTATGATTAAGGGCTATAGCCCTTCGTCTTTTCTCATCGATCTTCATATGTACCCTATCCCCTATTTTTATCTCCCCGCGCCTGACCTTTCCAGCATGAACGAATATTGATGGAAGAGGTCTCTTTGTATCAGTAATATCTATCATGACCTCCCCTTTAGTGATCCTCCCTTTATCACCAACCTGGCCCCCTGCTTCTCCATAGAGTGGGGTCTTGTCAACTACTATGTCTATATCTTCGCCCTCCGAAGCACTCTCAATAAGACTATCTTCTCTGATAATCGCTGTAATCCTTGCCTCTCCCTCTGTGTAATCATAGCCTGTAAAGATAGTTTCCCCGGTATTATGGATAATCTCCTTATAGATAGTACTTTCTTCGATCTCTCCTGTACCCTTCCATGAGGCACGAGCCTTGTCTCTCTGTACCTTCATTGCCATGTTGAATCCATCCATGTTGATTGAAAATCCATTTTCCCGGGCGATCTCATCTGTCAAATCCAATGGAAAGCCATAGGTATCATGGAGCTTAAATACCTCATCACCTGGGATCTCCGAGCCACCATTATCCTTTACCTTCCGGATTAGATCGTCTAATATCCTCATCCCCTGATCCAGTGTACTGGTAAATCTTTCCTCCTCTGCGAGGATGGTCTTGGATATGTATTCCTGTATATCTGTGATCTCAGGATACCCCTCCTTCATTACATCAATAACCGCATCAACAATACGGTAGAGAACAGGTTTATCCTGTCCTATAATCTTACTGTGTCGTGAGGCACGGCGCAGGATCCTGCGCAGGACGTAACCACGTCCCTCGTTTGCCGGGAATACCCCATCACATATCAGGAATGTAATTGCCCTTACATGATCTGCGATCACGCATAGAGATACATCCTCTCTCTTACTCTGTCCATATCTTTTATCTGTTATATCCTCTATATAGGTTATTATTGGTCTGATAAGATCTGATTCATAGTTACTCTTAACCCCCTGCACAACTGCTGACAGTCTTTCCAGACCCATCCCTGTATCAATGCTTGGATTGGGCAGGGGGGTAGTCTTACCATCTTCATCCCGGTTGTATTCCATAAAGACCAGGTTCCATAGCTCGAGATATCGATCGCAATCACAACCTAGTTTACAGGTCATCTTCCCACACCCTATATCCTCTCCCTGATCTATTATTATCTCTGAACACGGACCACATGGACCGGTCTCACCCATACTCCAGAAGTTGTGCTCCTCTCCCAACCGGACAATCCTGTCCGCAGGCAGACCTATCTTTTTATTCCATATCTTTAGTGCCTCATCATCATCCTTAAATACACTGACCCACAGCCTCTCCTTCGGGAGCTTTATCACTTCTGTGAGGAATTCCCAACCCATCTCTATTGCAAGCTCTTTGAAGTAATCACCAAAAGAGAAATTACCTAACATCTCAAAAAAGGTGTGATGTCGTGCTGTTGTTCCGACGACCTCCAGATCGTTATGCTTTCCTCCTGCCCTGACACACTTCTGCGAGGTGGCAGCCCGTACATAATCCCGCTTCACCTTTCCGAGAAAGAGATCCTTAAACCGGACCATCCCTGCATTGGTAAATAGAAGGGTGGGATCATCGCCCGGGACTAGTGATGAACTGGGGAGGATATTATGATCCATTTTTTTGAAGTAGTTGAGAAAACTCCTCCTGAGTTCATTTCCTGTCATAATTTTTCCCAGATTTAAATTAAAATAGGAATCAGCAGCTTTTAACCTGTATACCGTTCAAACAACTTCTCCCAATGCCCCTGTGCCTTTAAGATAAACTCGATTGCTTCCCTGACAGCACCCCTGCCGCCCTTTTTTTCTGTCACCAGGTCAGCAGCATCTTTGACATATGGGAGTGCATCTGCCACAGCAATGGAGAAGCCGACTTTGCTCATAATTGGAAGATCTACTATATCATCACCTATATAGGCAGTCTCTTCAGCAGAAAACCCCTTCTGCTTCAGGATCTTTTCACAGATACCAACCTTATCATGAGTATTCTGATAGACTATCTCAATACCAAGTTCCTTTGCCCTCAGTAAGACCAACTTTGCTTCCCTGCCACTTATAATAGCAGTGGTCAGACCTGCCCTGTGTGCAAGTTTAATTCCGTGACCATCCTTCACATCAAAGAACTTCAGCTCCTTGCCGTCATCCCCAATGATTATACGTCCATCAGTCATTACACCATCTACATCTAAAATCAGAAGTTTTATCTTCTTTGCCTTCTCAATAACCATACAATACCTGAATTTTTATAATGTTTTTATAATCTTATAGCATATCATGCCCAAAAATGCACGAATATTATCTTCTCACTAAAAGAACAGGAATTTTTATCTCTTTATGTATCACACCGATTGTAACACTGCCAAGAAATGCTGCTTTGATAGCACTTTTGCCATGGGACCCCATAACAATGAGGTCAACTTTTAATTTTTCTGCCTCTTTTACAATTACCTCTACAGGATGCCCTGACCTTATAATGGCTTTTGATTGAATATTATTATGTTTGCATAATATTTCTATCTCTTCCATATAAGATTCTGCTGCCTGTTTCAGATAATCTTCAATTGGCTCTATTAAATGAGTTGGAGATGCAACAGAAGGAATAGACTGACTTACTACAAAGCGTTTGTCAATTACACTAAGCAATGTTAAAGCAGCGCTTGTCTGTTTTGCAAATTCGACAGCATACTTTGCTGCTTTCCGGGCTGCCTTGGAACCATCAGTTGGTACAAGGATTTTTGAAATCATAGACCCTCCTTATTTTAGAATTATAATATTTAATTATATTGCATTATTTCTATAAGTCAATCACTATCAGTTAAAATCGATGGTGTTGCTTTTGCGTAATCTTTGTAATATACTAATTTTATTAAGTTATATCTAAATTTTTAAAATAGGTTGAATTTAAAATGCCTGTTTATGAATACAACGCCTTAAATAGTAAGGGGAAGACGGTAACCGGTATCATTGATGCTGACAGTTCAAAGACTGCCCGTCTGAAACTACGCAAGTCAGGTATATTTACAACAGAACTCAAGGAAAATACCAGAACAAGCACAAAGGAACCCACAAAAGATATATCCATCTCAACCTTACTAAAAAAGGTGAAACAACAGGATATTTCTATTATGACCCGTCAGCTTTCAACTCTCGTAGGGGCAGGACTCCCGCTATTAGAGGCATTGACCGCGCTTGTAGACCAAACAAATAATCCATTTTTAAAAAAGGTGATTGCCACGGTGCGGGAAAGGGTAAATGAGGGAAGCACCCTTGCCGATGCCTTATCAGAACACCCCAGGGTATTCTCCAGACTCTTCTCAAATATGGTAAGGGCGGGTGAGTCCAGTGGTGCACTGGAGATAGTTCTTTTGAGATCGGCTGACTACACTGAAAGCCAATTGGCACTGAGGAATAAGATATGGGCAACGCTTGCATATCCTATACTGATGTTACTCATAGGGTCCGGTGTCCTTTTTTTTCTCCTGACATTTGTAATACCAATTGTAACAGGGATATTCAGCGATCTGGAGCAGACTTTACCCCTACCCACCCTTATCCTTATCTCTATAAGTGATTTTCTGTCGAAAGTCTGGTGGATAATCATCCTGGCAATCGTGGGTTTCATCTTCTGGATAAAAAAATATGTCAGGACATCACGGGGAAGAGTGGTTATAGACAGGATTAAGTTGAAGCTGCCACTTTTTGGAAACTTGATAAACAAGATAGCCATATCCAGATTCAGCAGAACACTACAGATATTGTTGAGTACCGGTGTTAATATCCTTGATTCATTGGATATAGTCAAGACCATAGTCAACAATGAGGTGTTGGCAGAGGTTATTGAGACCGCTAAGGAGAATATCAGGGAAGGGGAAGACATTGCTCCACCCCTGGAAAGGAGTGGGTTGTTTCCCCCTATTGTTATACATATGATCGCTATCGGAGAAAAAAGCGGGAGATTAGAGGAAATGCTCTCAAGGGTATCGGATGCCTATGATAACGAGGTGCAGACAACAATTCAGGGAATAACATCTCTATTAGAACCTCTCATGATATTAGTCATGGGTCTTGTTGTAGGGTTCATAGTAATCTCAATCCTTTTACCGATATTTGAAATGAACCAGATTATTAAGTGAGAAAAATGTCTAAGAGAATTATTGGTATAGATATAGGATCGAGTTCTATAAAGATAGTAGAGCTCTGCAGGACATTAAATGGCTTCAGGCTTGAAAATTTTCTGTATAAGGAATTGACCATTGAGGAAGGAATGAGCCATAAGGAGGTGATCTCATC
>QIDP01000107.1 GCA_003229375.1 Nitrospirota bacterium | reverse complement strand
TTGCATTATCAATTCGGCCTGTCGAAGCGTTTAGGATACTTGCATGAAAACAATTTTGCCGGCTGTGAGTTAAAACTTGTAGAGTCTGAAAGGATGTTGGGAGCCTTGATTCGTTCTTTGCGCAGTCCTAACAGACTACAGTCTAATCAACCTGAGTAGTTACATATTATCTACATAAAAACTGATCGGAGTAGTATAATGATGTTCAATAAAACACTTGAAAAGCTTGAAGAGGAATTTAAGGACCTGAAGTATCAACTCAACGTGGTAATCCCGAAGGATCTCCGGAATGCAGCGGAATGGGGTGATTTAAAAGAAAACGCCGAGTATTCGGCTGCTAAAGATCGTAAGTATTTAACCGAATCAAGGCTTGCCCAAATATCTGAAAGAATTCGTATCCTTAGATCTATTGACATCAATAAAATACCTAAAGAAGGGGCCGGGCTGGGAAGCATTGTTACGCTGGAGGATACTGATAACGGCCGGAAGGTTACTTACGAACTGACACTTTCAGACAATGTGGATGTGGATGCAGGTAAAATATCGATACAGGCTCCTATCGGAAGGGCATTGATGAGCAAAAAAGTCAATGATGAGGTAACCGTGGTATTGCCGGCCGGCAAAAAAGAATACATAATCGTTAAACTCACAACCATTCACCAGCGTGAGTTTTAGTGAAATGCAGGAAAAAAGTAAAGATTTTTTACACCGGGGGGCATCATGGATCAAGATAATACACATGATGAATTGGATCGCTCCTTATCTGATGAGAAGAGGAGGTTCCCGAGAATAGACATCCATATGTCTGTGAGCCTGAAGGGAAAGCGATTAAGTAAGGTCGCCTTTGACTATTTGGATGAAGTGATAAAAAATGCGAGCTTGGGGGGTGTATTTATTAATATGAGCAGGCCCTTCCCCAAAGGGACGTTTGTAGAGATAAGATTTCGTCTCCCTGATAATGAAGAGATAAATGCAAAGGGTCTGGTCAGGTGGACGAAAAAATGGGGCAAGCAAAAGGGAATCGGTATAGAGTTTACCGAGATCATGGGAAAAGGAAAGAGATTGATAAGAGATTTTGTAAAAGATTGAACCAGATTTAGAACTATTAAGTTATCTATGAAGACCTCAACTAAACAAGATAGGCATGGAAGCTCTGATACTCTGGCAAAACCTAAAGAGATAAGACGGCACATTGAAAATATATGTGCTAAAAATACCCGTTTAGAGGTGATAATAGATGATCATACAGTAACGTTTCAAAGTCTCTTTATAGAAGGGAGTCAGGATAAGAATGAGCTGCTTATAGATGCACTCATACCTCATGAGGGGAATAAGCTTATCAAGAGATCTCATTCTATAAAGCTTGTATATGTGCTGGACAAGATTATTTATACCATCAAGTCTATATATATTGACTATACCAAAGATAAGCCATTATTGTTGAGGATAGAGTATCCTTCCTGTATAGAACGCTTTCAGCGACGCGAATATTTTCGAATAGATCCCTCGTTTCATGAACCTATAGAATTCTCCTTTGATGTCGTAATAAAGATACAGGGGAAGATGTTTGATGTCAGTGCAGGTGGATTTGCATTCCTGACCGAAAAGAAACCCTGTTATTATATAGAATCAGGATCAGAGATTAAGGAGATAAGGTTTAAACTTCCCGGTGGTAAAGCGATAAAGACCCCGGCAATAGTTAAGCATATCAGCCAACATCATGATGATAAAAAATATAAATGCGGGGTTGAATTTAAAGCTATATCAGAGAAAGACCAAAACAATATAGTAGCATATACTATTCAGAGACAGCGGGAGATACTTAGAAAGATAAAAGGGAAATAGTTAGAATGATGGAACATCCATATCTTGATATTTGATATTTTATTACGGAGTAAGCCTGTTAATCAATCTCGGGAATGGAATCGTCTCCCTCACGTGAGAAATACCACAGATCCATGCCACAATCCTCTCCAAACCCAGACCAAAACCTGCATGTAAAACCGATCCGTATCTCCTTAGATCAAGATACCAGTTTAATGTCTCTACCGGCAAATTGTGTTCCTTGATCTTTGAAAAGAGTTTATCCAGGTCATCTTCACGCTCCCCCCCTCCGATTATCTCTCCATAGCCCTCGGGTGCCAGCATATCAACAGAGAGGGAGAGTTTCTCATTCTCTGGATCCGACTTCATATAAAATGCCTTGCATGTTGTAGGGAATCTATGTATAAATACCGGCTTATCAAATCTATTAGAGAGGATTGTTTCATCATTAGCGCCGAGGTCATTACCCCACACAATATCCGGCTTCTCCTTTTTAAGTATATCAAACGCCTCATCGTAAGAGATACGGGGAAAGGGTTTCCTTGCATTCTCTAATATAGATGTATCTCTTTCCAGCATCCTCAACTCATTTCCCATGTTACCGAGCGTCCTCTGCACTATATATTCTATGAAGTCCTCTGCCAGTTCCATATCTCCATTAAGATCCATGAAGGCAACCTCTGGTTCCACCATCCAAAATTCTGTTAGGTGGCGCCGGGTCTTTGATTTCTCTGCCCGGAATGTGGGGCCAAAACAGTACACCTTGCCAAATGCCATAGCAGCGGCCTCCATATACAACTGTCCGCTCTGGGTGAGATATGCCTTATCATCGAAATAGCTGGTCTCAAAAAGGGTGGTTGTCCCTTCACATGCTGCCGGGGTAAAGATAGGGGCATCGATGAGGACAAAACCGTTGCTGTTGAAATAATCCCTGATTGCATTGACGATATCATTACGGATCCTGAGGATAGCAAACTGCCTTTTTGACCTAATCCAGAGGTGGCGGTGATCCATGAGAAACTCGGTCCCATGTTCCTTGGGGGAGACAGGATATTCCCCGGCTATCTGTAGTATCTCCAATGTGGTGATATCTATTTCGTATCCCCCTATTGCCCTCCTATCTTCCCGCACCCTTCCCCTTACCACTATAGAGCTCTCCTGGGTAAGCCTCTCAAAGAGATCAAAGTATTTGTGATCAACCTCTCCTTTGACCAGCACCCCCTGTATCATCCCTGTACCATCTCTGACTATAAGGAATTTGATCTTCCCGCTCGATCTCTTATTATAGACCCATCCCCTGATGAAGACCTCCTTACCCTCATGCTTGCCAATAGTGGATATAGACACATAATTCATATTATATTATCCTGTTAAAAGTGTGGCCATTATCGGTGAGATTGCCCTGGATACTATAACAAGTTCATTCTCAATCCTCCTGGTCCAATCGTCAACTATTGCAGAATCAATTGAGTCGGTCAATATATCCTTCATCAAGTTAACCGCTTGTACGCTCACACCGGAGAATAGCAATTCGAGTCTGTCTTCATCACCAAAGAGTTGGTCCCAGGAAACAGTCTCAACCAATTCATTAGCTAAAATATCTGCCGAGTGTATTATCATACCCAATCTTAATTCGTCAAGGTTATCCTTGAGTTTGTGCGGATCTTCATGGTATGTAATAATTCGTACTATATCTTTAGGGAGCTTCCATTTCTCTGCCAGTAATCCACCAACCACAGGGTGTGATATTCCAAAAATCCTTTCCTCTGCCTCAGACAACCTCACATTATCCCTCTGCATTATACTCAGCACTTTTTTATACTCTTCAGGGAAATAAGAAAAGAAAACTATCTCTCCCATATCGTGGATTAGACCTATAGTATAGAGCTTTGAGAGATCAGGATTTCTTGTAAGCTGACCAAACATCTTGGCTATCAGGCCGGATATGACCGAGCGAGACCAAAATTTCTCGTAATCAAATGTCTCATCACCTTTCTTTTTGAACATCTTGATGATTGATAGCCCCAGAACCAGGTCACGTATTGTGTCCCGCCCCAGGATGGCAATAGCATGCTCAATACTTCTGACTTCACGCAACCCCCTGTAAAAGGCAGAGTTTGCTATCCTTAAAATCTTGGCACAGATAGAGGTATCCATTGCCCGTACCATATTATTAACAGTGCTGTCAGGATTTTCCATTACAGCAATCAACTCATTTACTGCCTTTGGCAGGGCTGGAAGATCCTCAATTTTTTCAATAATCTGTTCTGTCCTGGATTTCTTCATTAATCTCAAAGACCCCGTTTAAAGAGATACCTTACCTCTTAAGACAGTATTAGTCAAGGACTTTCTGATTTACAAAAGGGAGGCAAAAATAGAAAATAAGCTCTCTTGATAGGTAATTAGTGATGAGTAATGAATTTAAAATAAATACCCATCACGCATTACGGATTACGCATTACGAATTGTCATTTCACCTTACACAAAGGCATTTCCTTACATAACGGGCTGTCCTGAACATCAACCCCTCTAGTAGTGATACAATCCCTGCTATCTTGTTACCCATCCTCGCCTGTGCTGTTTGAAGGTCCATACCCCCATCTCTATTCTCCACCCGCACCACCTTTCCTAAAAACTGATATTCAGAAAACGGAGTATCAGGATATCTACCATTATCACCCTTGGTTATCAATTTCCTTTTCCCTCCCCTGCTAATCCTGTACACCAGCCTGTGTACATAAAGATTGTGATCATCTTCGCAGAGGACTATATCCCCTATCTGCAAATTCTCTATACTACAAGGGGTTACAACGATCCATTCCCCTCTATTAATAAATGGGTACATACTATTTGAACCCACCCTCAGCCTTATCTCACCACGCCGGACGATCTCTTCCCTTACGATCCCGGACACTATTTCCAGCCCTTTTTTAGCCTCCATCACTTACATCCTTATCGTCGAGCAGCCCCCGGAGACAGTCCTGCATCCACCCCCTGTCCATACAGAATTGCATACTGCTGCCAGCACCTCTATCTCCTTCTCATATACGATCCCGGGTTCCTCATACCGTTTTTTCTCTTTCTTGTCCGTCTTATTATTATCTTTAATCACTCTCATCACCTCCAATCTTTAAATGATAGGTAATGCGTGATGCGTAATGGGTAATGGGTGTTTTATTTTACTCATCACGCATCACGAATTATATCTCTGCGTGCTCTTGCCATTGTACACGCTGCTGTTGATGGCCCTTTGATGTCCGAATCCTCCACAAGCGCCATCCCCATACACCGATTGCAATATGGGAGGAGCTGACATTCAGGACACCCCTTGAGGCCGGAAAACCTTATACTCCTGATCTTTGAAAGATTCTCTGAGCTTAATATCCTTAAAAGGGATTCCTCCCTCAGATTACCAGCACTCCTCTTTATCGCCACACAGGGGTAAACATCCCCATGGGGTGATATACAGAGTGTATTGAACCCTGCGCAGCAGGACGGATCATCCTGATCTATCGTGACTTTTCCCGGCTTCCACATCTCTGGATCGGCCTCTGATATGAGGAATTCGGTCAGATCTCTATCCGACAACCTGTAGTTCAAAGGAGCTTTTGAACCATCATCCCTTGTCACTATAATCAGGTCGTAGACAAAACCTGCCCCCAATTCCTCTGCAAACCTCTTCAGCATTCTGAACTCTTTCCTGTTTTGTTTCATGATAGGTGATTTGATAATTGTCCTTAATCCCCGATCATTTAATTTTCTCAGGGCAGATATCGTTTTATTATATGATTCCGGAATAGCAGTAATCTCATCATGAATGGATGGATCCATACCATAGATACTGATCTCCACTGAGAGTGGCTGCAGGTCGTAAATCTTATCGGCGATCTCAGGCGTTATCAATGTCCCATTGGTAAAGAGACGCAGGGCAAACCCCTTATTCCGGGCTGCATGTGCAATTTCGAAGAAATCCCCCCGCATCAGCGGTTCACCCCCACTCAGCACAAGGTAGAGACAACCCTCCCGGGCTAACTGATCTAATATCCCCCCGATCTCATCCCTTGATAGCTCCTCCCTATCAGAATCCCTGATCATATAGCAGTGGATACAGTTGAGATTACATCTACCGGTAAGTTCCCAGTGGACGGTAAACGGGATATGCCTCTCAAATGTCTTTTTGAATATCTCTTGATAATGATCCATTATCCTTAATCTCCACCACCCCTTTTTTCTCCAGTTCCTCGATAAATCTTGCTGCATCATGGCATGCCTTATCCGCAGAGACATCAAATTCTTCAGAGATGATATGCCCTATATCCCTTATACTCCTCTTCCCATCAGTAAGCTCCCATATAAGAGATCCGACCTTGTTGAAGATGTTCACGATATTCTTACCAGGTATTACAACCACTGCTTCTTTATCTATTATCCTTGAGGCAGTATCAGGTGATTTGATCGGGTATTTATCCATTTTATTCATAGTGCTCAATACACCTCCAGATATCCCCATCAAGGGGAAAGTGTAACTCATAACAGGGAATCCCCATCACAAGGTCGATCCATCTGTCAAGTGCACCCTCCCCAAACCGATCTGAGTTATATAGACCAGGAATAGTGAGGATCATAGAGGTACCCTTTGCATAGGAGATCTTTTTCAGATACAATTCCCTGTCCTTAACCAGAACAAATAGTCCATTGATAGGAAACGGCCGATTTATACCATCATTGCCCTTCCAATCACCCCACTTCGGGGTACTGAACATCCTGTAGTCACCACGAGTGAAATCGCTTGCACTGTCTGGAATCAACGGTCTTATAAAGACCAGATCATCACTAAGGATGATAGAGTTGGGTGAGGATTGGGCTACTGTTGTTTTGCCGCTCCCTGAACTACCAATAAATACATATCCCTTGCCATCCTTTATCACACCACAGGCGTGAAGGACAAATCCCCCTCCTCTGACTATCAGAAAAGAGAATAAATTCCTTAGAAATACGGCAAGATAGCGGATTGGCCTTGTTGAGAGCGTCTCTAACCTCCCTATTCCTCTCGAGGGATCCAGATACCCCCTGAATTCCTCATCAGCTACTACGAGATTATCCTGACAATGAAAGTTGCATTGGGGATCTTCCAAAAAGAGTGATAGCACGATATCTGCCTCTATATGAATCCCTGCAGTCTTATCAGTAATGAAAGGGGCATAATCCCTCTTTATCTGCTCCATAGGCCAGTTGCCGGAGAATTCCACTGATATGGGAATCTCTGCAACCTCTATATTTAGAATATTCACCATTATAAAAATAATATGATTTCATAATCGAGAAAAGTCAAGGAAAGCCGGTTTTTTTTTACGCATCTACTATAATGCACAATGTATAACGGTATTTTAATCCATTTTTGCATTTTAATTTTTGATTTTTATCAGTATTGACTCTACTACAAAAACCTCAAAAATAGGGTAGCAGCAACCTTTAGGTTGCGTAAGTGGCTGATTTATCGCAAACTTTTTCGCAGGCTTTAGCCTGCGGCTACCAATTTCGGGGTTTCTGCAGTAGAGTCAGTATTGTATACAAAAAAAGACAGAGGTGTGTATAAAAATATACGATTGATCCCCTTCTACACCTGAATATAGTTTCTTATAGTACACAACATATGCTTTAACTTCTTATAAATCATATAGTTAAAATCCTCTTCCGCATTCTGCCGCCTTTCCCCTCATCGGTATAAGAATTGCATAAAATTTTGAGCGGATAATAGTATTTGGGGATAAAGTGATTATGAGAAAAAGTGGACAGATAAAATGAGCAGACGGTTACTACTAATCTCATTATTGGCGGCAGGTTGTTTTCTTTTCGGTTGGCCGCCGGGAATTCAGGAAGCCGGGGCGGCCATAGACTGGGGTACTTGCCGCACCGAGGGTGGAACTACCACTATTCCGGCATCAAGCAATTCCAGTAATATTACTTTGAGTCCTGCTATTACTGACACCGGTAAGGCCTTTTTGCTGGTGGACTCAAGCGGCACCTCCGGCGTAGTAGCAGGCAATGCCCATATGGTTTCCGGCTATATTGTCAATACCACTACCTTAACCTTTGAGCGCAGCGCTTCTCCGGCAACCGATACCCAGGTTTCTTATACTTTAGTTGAGTGTTTTAATAACGAATTCAGCGTTCAGCGAGGTGAAATTACTATTGCTGGCAGCGCTACTTCTAACACTGCCACTATCACCTCGGTTGACCTCGCAAAATCAATTGTTATTGTTAATTCACGAACTGCGGACACTAATTGGGCTGAAGATGAAGCCCTGGTTACCGGGGAGCTGCAAGATGCAACCACGGTTCTGGTGGAACGTGCAGTTGCAGGCACATATGCTACTTATGTTCGTTATGAGGTGGTTACTTTTTCTGCTGAATCTTCAGTAAGTGTTCAGACCTCTGAGATAACTATGGGTTCAGCCGTCTCCAGCGCAACCGATACAATAACCCCGGTAACAACCGGCCTCTCCTGGCTTTATGCCTCCTGGGACGCAAGCGACAATGGCTTGAAGCAGACAGCAATTGGCTGTGAGTTGACCAATAGCACTACTGTTACTTTTTATCGCTATAATGTCGGCACCGGATATACCAACCGCATCCGTTATTATGTGGTGGGGTTTCCATCCGGAAGCAATGTTAGCGTCCAGCGGGGAAGCGTGTTTAATGATCCGGGGTCACTTGATGACACCCTGTATAATCACGATATTACCATTACAGCGGTGAGCTCTATTACCAAGGCATTTCCTTTTGTTACCAATACTACTGACGGCGCCGGAACAGCTTTTCCACGCAATAAATGGATTGAATCTTTATTGGATACCACTACACTGCGGACATCATTTTGGCGGGGATCTGATACCGGCGCTGCTGATAACAATTACAAATACTGGCAGGTGGTTGAGTTTCCAGCAATTACTGCTACATGGACCCGGACAACCAAAGATGACTTTGATTCCGGGACAAAGACTAATGTGGTCACACCCAGGCTGATGGTTGGAGAGTCAATTTATGGCGATCTCCGGCTTGGACCAACTGATAATACATCGCTCACCTGGAGTGCTCAAACTAGTTGGAACAGCCCTGACCCTGGATCTTATGGGTTTCCTGCCCTTGCTGACCTGGACGATGATGGTGATTATGACCTCTTGATTGGTGAGACAGATGGTATTTGTTATGGTTATAGAAATACCGGAACCCGAAGCAGTCCTATATGGAGTGCTGAAACTAGCTGGAATACTCCAGATATAGGAGATGATGCGGTCCCGGCATTTGCAGATCTGGATGACGATGGTGACCTCGACCTCATGATCGGTGAATCTGTTGGTAACATCAATGCCTATGAAAATACTGGAACCCCCAGTAGCCCTGTCTGGACCGTTAACACAGGGTGGGCTATAGGAGACATTGGAAGCTATTCAAATCCCGACTTTGCGGATCTGGATTGTAATGGGGATTACGACCTTATGATTGGTTTAGGTAATGGTACCACCAAGGGTTATGAGAATACCGGGGATGTAAACAGCCCTATCTGGAGCGCTAATACAAGTTGGGATATAGGAGATGTGGGGAGTTATGCCACTCCTGCCTTGGCTGATCTTGATGGGGATGGGGATTATGATATTCTAATTGGAGAACAGACTGGAAATACCAATGCCTATAAAAATACAGGTACTAGCTCCGCTCCTGCATGGACTAACTATAACAACTGGGATGTCAGTGATATAGGATCATATTCTGTACCCCGCTTTTGCAACCTTGATGACACCCGGGATGAAGACCTGTTAATTGGATTAGATGATGGGATAGCTTATGGTTACGCAAACAGTGATGCAGGTTCAACAGCTTCTGGTGAGTATATCTCTGCGGCCTATGATACTGGCTCGGGTTCAACAACATGGGGGAATATTACATGGGCTGAATACGATTCAGGGTCTGGAGGGGATGTAACATTTTATACCAGGACAGCGACCACTGAAGCAGGACTCTCATCTGCCAGTTGGTCTTCTGGCTATGGATCCAGTCCTTCTGCAATAACCAGTCCTGCAAATCAATGGATCCAGTATAAGATAGACTTCACAACCACAACAGCAACCAGCACAGTGGTCGTGACTGAGGTAAACATAGAGTATGATACCAATATAACAGCAACAACCTCTGTAACTACAACAGCAACAACCATAACAGTTACAGCAAAGGAGTTTGAATTAGAATTTAACGAGGATGCAGGTGGATTGATAAAGAAATGGTATGACCTGAAAACCGATCCAGGCAAGACCGAGAATCTGGCAGCAGATAAAAAGACGGAAAGGAGGTTTCTGTATCACGGTTTTTATAATGGATCACTGTATATATCGAACGCCGCTGATACCACAGATGCTGAACTGGTACTCCTGGAGTATACCCCGACCCGTGTAAAGGTACAGGTCAACGGTCACATGCAGGAAATGAGTGGTTCAACCCACTATAGCGGTTTGAACAACGATTCCTATTATACGATATATCCAACGGGTAAGATCTTCAATAAATTTATCTTTACCAACAATACCGGTTCAGACTTTAATTATAGTGCAAGTACATGGTCACACTGGCTTGTACTCGCGGCAGATTATAACAGCGATTGGATCAAGGGTTCTGAGAGCGGGGATAACCTGACAGGTAATACGGGTTATCCTGCCTATGCAGCAGACGATTTTGTCATTGTCCATTCCGACAACAGGCGGAGAGGAGACGCTATGCTCTCTTTTTATCAGGATTGGACGACCTCTAATGGCTATGATAGTTTAGCTGATGAAGTTCGAGTCACGTCTAGCCCTGAGGGTAGTTCTGACGATGATATTATTGGCTGGACAGAGAATGATAACGGAACATATACAAATGGCCAGAGCGATACATGGAACATGTATGTTCAGCTCGGCACATCCGGCAGCAGAGATCTCCCGGACTTCAACAGCAACACGGCAGCAGCGCCTTATTCAAACGATTTCCGCACACCGGATACCCTTACATTTACTGTCGGTTCTGAGTGGCAAGAGGTTGGTAGTGATGGATTTAACGAGGCAGAGGGTGCCTATACAATGGATATGTCACAGAACCTGCTCACATTTGATATAGATGGAAACTACACCAGATATAACCCTATCTTTAAGATCAGAGGGTACAGGGATGTTGATGATAGTGACATCTATGTCACCCTGGAGGGGAGTTCACTTACTGATGGGACCAATTACAACGCAGATCTGATACCATTCAGCGATGCAGATTTCTATGATTCCAGTGTCCCCGGTTATGACCAATTAGCTGCTGGTGGAAATTCTGCGGACAGTAATGAATATCTTGCAGATACCTCTAATAATTACACACTCGATTTTACCACAGGCGATTATCTCTACTTAGGTTCTCACAGCAAGTTCAGCGGTATCAACATTGAACTTGCAACAAATGGTATTGGAGACGCTGCTATCCAATGGCAGTATTACCACAGTACAAATGGCTGGACTGACTTTACACCGGACAGCAGTGCCGATATCAACAACTTCAAAGACCAGGGATCTGTTTACCGGGATACCTCATTCGATTCAACATGGGGAAAAACCACGGTCAACAGTGGCCCATCGCTATATTATGTTCGGGCATATTTGGCTAGCGGTAGTTACAGCACATATCCTGTAGAGCAAAGGATAAGGACAGACATCCTTATTCTTCAATATGTCGGTAATATTACATTATCCGGGCAGACCTTCTCCTTTGCAAGTCCCACGATAGTAGATCTCGTCTCCTTTGACGCCGCAGGTTATGATGACCGCATAATCCTCACCTGGGAGACAATGAGTGAGATGAGCAACGCAGGATTCAACCTCTACCGCAGTGAAGATCCTGAAGGGAACTTTGTCAGGATCAATGAGACCATGATCATAGGAGAGGGAGACTCGGTCATAGGGGCCACCTACTCCTTTACAGATTATGATGTGATTGAGGGTATTACATACTACTACATCTTAGAAGATGTAGAATATGACGGGAGTGCTGAACAGAACGGCCCTGTATCAGCATCTGTGGTGCCGGGACTAACCCCGCCCGGGGAGACCATAGATGATACATCTGACAATACTGCTGATGACCCTGAAACCCGGGGGGATGACCAGGAGGGGGAAGATACCTCAGATGGTGCAGACAGCACCACAGGGCAAGGGCAGCAGACAGGTGTAACAATCCTGAAATCTGATGAGAACGGACTCATCATAGAGCTCATCACAAACTCCTTTGAGATAGAGGAAAAGGTAGTAAATAGCGTGATATATAATGCCATCACCATCCCGGATTATAACCATGGTCAGACCTCTGAGGCAGGGATGCCTCAACTTCCGGTCAAGGGGATGTTGATCGATCTCCCTGACGGCATGGGCTCAATCGATCTGAGCGTACTGGAATACGAGGATGTCCTCTACAGCGGTATCCAGGTATACCCTGTTGAGCTAGGCTATACAGAGGCTCCGGCATCTGACAACCCCTTATGTTTCATCTCAGCGAACGATATAAATAGATTAAAGGGAATAAAGGCACCGATACATGAATTTATAATAAATACTGCGGTATACAGCAGTGATGAACTCTACCCTGACAATATAGTTGATGCAGACCAGGGAGGAGGACTCCGGAGTCAGGGTAAGGCAAGGATCATCTTTTACCCTGTACGCTATAGCCCTGCCA
>QIDP01000145.1 GCA_003229375.1 Nitrospirota bacterium | reverse complement strand
ATTATTACTTTATATAAATATTTTGTTCTCTTTATATTCATTTTGTTGGAAGCGTATTACTTATACCTGCTATTTGAGAAAGGAAGTAAATAAAAGCAAAAATTCCCTCTGCATCAACATTTTGCTTTAATTTGTTATTGTTCAATGATTTAAATATCCGTATTATTTCAACATTCCTATCTAGTGTATCTTCTTTTTCTTGAAGCCAATCTGGAGTAACTTTCCTTTTGAAAAGCTGTTTCTTATGTGAAATTATCACTCCCAATATTCTATAGGAATCGAATAAACATTTTTGTTGTCTTTTAAGTTGTTCTTTAAATTTGCGAATATTGGTTGAAGAACGTTTTACTTCTATTAAAGCTTTTACTGAATGTTTTGGCACTAAAGCGAAATCTCCTTTTTCAAATAAAGCAGGAAGTTCCGATGGGTCCCAGATTATAATATCACATTGTGGTATTTTGTTATCTCTCTCTCTATCAGCTGATCCAATAATAGCCCCACTAGAAACTCTAAAATGAGGCAACATAGATTTTACAAGATCTCGAATCCAAGCTTCTGCATACAAGCCAGTAACGGCTGAATTATTAACAAACTTTCCAACCTGGCCATTTGCCTTAAGCGGTTGAATAAATGAATCAGCATAATCAGCCCAAAATTCCTTCCATGAATCTCGCATGATTTTATTTAAAAATATATTAATAAGGTTAAATGAACCATAATTACCATTTATTCGATTCTAACGGGGCGGGCAATAAGCCGCCGTCGTCGGGGGCGGAAATTGCATCTTGATGCAATTTACCGTGCCGCCGACCGTAGCACAGCCGAAGCGGCGAAGCCGCGAAAGGGGTCGGCTTTATTGCGTTTCAGGTGGAGCGCCTTCGGCGCGACACCTGAAACGCAATAAAGGGCTTATTGCCCGCCCCGATAAGTGGAAAATTTCCATGATATTACCCCCTGTAGATGGAAAACATTTCCACATATTATGATATTAGGGGCAAAACATGGAAAATAAGCCAAAATTCAAACCTAACCCTTCCCTAAAACTAATGGACAGGGTCAAGGAAGTAATGCGCTATCATCATTATGCCTACCGTACCGAAAACTCATACTGCCAGTGGATAGGAGAAATATTAAGATACTCCCCAAAATAAGGGAAGTCAATAACAAAATATTGCTACTGCAACAAATTTCTGCTGCTTTGGCATTAACACCCTTGCAAAAGAAGAAAAGATATAATTATACTAGCCAACTGACCGCCCCGTTTGTATTCATACCACCCTGCACTGAATCACGAATAATAGATCCAAAATCCGATTTAAGATTTTGGGGATAGATAAACAGGTTGCCATAACAGATATTTTTATGGTATAAAGACAGGAATAGATAATATTGTAAAGGATGGATTTAGGTGCAGATATTAGATTTTGAGAGGCCTATATTTGAGCTGGAGCAGAAGATAGAAGAGTTGATAGATCTCTCACAAAAGGGAGATGTAGACTTCTCTGAAGAGATAAAGAAACTCCAGAAAAAGGTAAAGAAGGTAAGAAGAGATACCTTTTCTAATCTGAGTGGATGGCAGAAGACACAGTTGGCCAGACATCCTGATCGACCCTATACATTGGACTATATCAGGTTTATGATGTCAGATTTTATTGAACTCCATGGAGATCGGGGTTTTGCAGATGGAAATTCAATAGTGGGTGGGCTGGCAAAGTTAGAGGGGGAGCATGTAGTTGTAATCGGACACCAAAAAGGGAGGGATATTAAGGAGAAGGTCTTCAGAAATTTCGGGATGTCCAATCCTGAGGGATATAGAAAGGCGCTTCGCTTGATGAAATTAGCTGATAAGTTTGGTAAACCTATAATCACCTTGCTGGATACACCCGGGGCATACCCTGGCATAGGGGCAGAGGAGAGGGGGCAGGCAGAGGCTATTGCCAGAAATCTCAGAGAGATGCACATGTTATCAGTCCCGGTGATCGTGGTAATTATAGGTGAAGGGGGGAGTGGCGGGGCACTTGCCCTGGGCATAGGGAATAGGGTATTAATGTTAGAAAATGCTGTATATTCAGTAATTTCTCCTGAGGGGTGCGCGGCTATCCTTTGGGGTGATGGCAAAAATGTGGAGGATGCTGCCAGGGCATTGCGTCTGACATCCAACGATCTATTAAGACTTAAGGTAATAGATGAGATCATCAAAGAACCATTATGTGGGGCACACCGCGATTCCAAGAGAATGGCGTCCATTCTGAGACGTGTACTCCGACGAAACCTTAGAGAACTCAAGCTCCTATCACCTGATGAATTGATCCGGCATAGATATGAAAAGTTCAGAATGATAGGGGAGTTTATGGATTGAAGAGTATGAAGAATCGATTTGCTATCATTATAGTGACTACTATTATTTTATCTGTCCTGATAAGTGTGGACACCTCAAAGGCAGAGGATCGTCTATCTACCGGGAGTCGTGATGTAGAATGGAGAATATTATCTGTTATAAAGAAGGGCGGACCTGTAATGTACCCTATACTCTTCTGTTCAGTCATTGCCCTGGGTATAGCTATGGAGAGGCTGTTCCACCTAAGGAGGAATAATATAATAGATCCGGATTTTTTGCATACTATTAGAAAATACTGGCATAGACAGGAGATGGATAAGGCGGTTGGGGTCTGTCATAAATATGATGTCTCTATGTCAAGGATACTGAGGGCAGGTTTGTTAAGGTTTGATTACGGGATACTAGAGATAGAGAGGGCAATAGAGGGGGCAGGACAGCATGAAGCATCACTCCTCTCATCCAACCTGAGGCTATTAGGTGCGGTGGCCGGTCTGTCACCGATGCTTGGTCTGCTCGGAACCGTAATAGGGATGATTAAGGCATTCGATGTAATATCCCAGAGCGGTACCGGTAACCCTGGCCTTGTAGCGAGCGGCA
Source organism: Nitrospirota bacterium (assembly GCA_003229375.1). Taxonomy (GTDB): domain Bacteria; phylum Nitrospinota; class Nitrospinia; order SZUA-224; family SZUA-224; genus SZUA-224. The sequence goes on along the minus strand of QIDP01000145.1, from coordinate 9,905 downwards.
TATCAGAGGCGCTGATTACTACTGCGGCTGGACTGGTTGTAGGCATCCCGGCTTTAGCTATCTATCACTATTTCAGGGGAAAGGTAGATAAATTCGTATTTGAAATGGAGGAGATATCTATACAACTGCTTGAGAAACTAATTCCTACAAAAGGAGTGACGGATGGGGAAGAGTGGACATTATAAATGTGAGGTATCATGCGGTTCAGAAAGGAAGATAGAGAGGATTTCAGCTTTGATCTGACCCCTATGATAGATGTGGTATTCCTTCTCCTCATCTTCTTCATGGTCTCCACAGCCTTTGTAGACTTCACCAGAAGGATGGATATAGAACTCCCTGAGTCAAAATCCTCTACCCCTGTTGAAAAGATAAGAAATTATATAATAGAGATGGGGATTGATAAGAAGATATACTTAAACGGCGAAGAGGTAACCATAGGGGGATTAGAAGAGAGGTTGAAGGAGTCTAAAAAGGATGTTCAGGTACAGAAATCTGCTGTTATCAAGGCAGATAAAGGTCTTCCTTACGGAGATGTGATAAAGGTTATGGGAATAGTCAAGGACGCCAAAATAACAGATATTAGTGTGGCAGTTAAGTAAGGGCATGGGGCAGTCACAATCTCATATCTTTTAGGGGACTTATAGCAACAACGTCATGCTCTATGCCATATGCCAATTGCGAAGCGGAGCTAAATGAGAGACAACTCTCCCGGGATTATCATAGCAGGAACACACAGCGGTGTAGGGAAGACAACTGTTTCAATCGGGTTAATGGCAGCCTTGCAAAGAAGGGGGTGGAAGGTTCAACCCTTTAAGATAGGACCTGACTTTATTGACCCGGGCTATCATACCGTTATTATAGGAAATCCTTCGAGAAATCTTGATAGTTGGTTACTGGATAGAGAGACCCTTATAGATATCTTTATAAAAAATTCTGAGAAGGCGGATATATCCATTATTGAAGGGGTTATGGGATTATATGATGGGTATGATGGAAAAAGTGAGGAAGGAAGTACGGCACAGATTGCAAAAATGATCAATTCCCCTGTGATCCTGGTAGTAGACGCCAGAAGCATGGCACGCAGCGCCGGTGCACTGGTTCTCGGTTTCGAGGTCTTTGATAAGGATTTAAATATAGCCGGGGTTATATTTAACAATATAAACAGCGCCGGTCACTTTAAGTTTCTTAAGGAGGCAGTGGAAGATAGATGTAAGGCAGAGGTCCTTGGCTATCTTTCCCGGGATATAAATTTAGGTATTCCGGAAAGACATCTGGGGTTGGTTACTCACAATGAGAATATCCTATCGCACAAGTTCGTTGATAAGTTGATAGATTTAGTAGAAAAAGATATTAACATAGAAAAGATTATTGATATAGCCGCTAACGCCGGGCCACCAATAACCTATAACATCCCCGCTGCTAATAATAACCCTTCACTGCCAGGTGTTAGAATTGCTGTTGCCTATGATACAGCCTTTTGCTTTTACTATGAGGATAACCTTGATATATTTCGCAATCTGGGGGCAGAGATAGTGCGTTTCAGTCCCATGAAGGATGCTCAATTACCAAAAGATATAGATGCTGTATATCTGGGCGGGGGATATCCTGAGATCTTTGCGCCGGACCTGGAGGCGAACCATTCTTTGAGAAAAGAAATTAAAAGGTTTGCTGATGCGGGCAAACCGATCTATGCAGAATGTGGCGGGTTTATGTATCTTACTGAAGGGATAACAGACCTTGATGGAAGGGTATATAATATGGTGGGGATCTTCCCGGCCAGGGCAAAGATGTTAAAACGCAGGGCCAAATTAGGATATGTTGTTATCGAGATTACAGAAGATTGTTTGCTTGCAGATAGAGGGGAGAAGATACGCGGACACGAATTTCACTATTCTGAAATCTCATTTATGCCGGAGGAGATAGGCAGAAGTTATGAATTAAAGAAGAGGGCAGGAGATATTCCGAGAAAGGAAGGATATACCTACAAAAATGTCTTAGCCAGTTATGTACATATTCATTTTGGTTCGAATAGGGCTTTTGCCGGGAGATTAATACAAAAATCTATAGCTGTTAGAAGTAACGGCTAAACATCATTGAAAGATGATGTGGATGGGTGACTCTTTTACTCATCTACCCATCCACTCATTCACCGGAGTTATAATAATGGAAGCTATATTACTTCTCGGACATGGAAGCAGATTAACCAAGGCCAATAACACCCTTAAACATATAGCTGATATGGTTCAAAATATGGGAGATCTATCTCTTGTAGAGATAGCCTTTATGCAATTTGGAAAGCCGGATTTTTTCCAGGGTATATCTACTTGTATATCTAAGGGCGCAAAGAAGATAATAATTCATCCCTATTTTCTTTATAAAGGGAGGCATTTTAAGGAAGATATTGGAGAGATGATAGAGGATGTAAGTAAACAATACCCTGAAATCGAGTTTTCCCTTACCGAACCCCTTGGTATTCATGAAAATATTGCAAAGGTTATCCTTGAGAGGACAGGCAAAGATGCTGAGAGGGTAACTCCCCTCAAACCTGACGGGATAGAGGAAAAAAGCCTCGAGATAATTGAGTCAGAGCTTGAGGAGATAAGATTTTCAGGGCTTGAAATGTCTGTAGTCAAAAGGGTTATCCATGCCACAGGGGATTTTGATTTTTCAAAGAACATGAGATTTCACCCGGAGGCTATAAAGGCAGGCATACGGGCGATAAAGGAGGGGAAAAACATCCTCGCAGATGTCCACATGGTAGAGGCAGGGATAAACAAAAGGGCGATTGAAAGATACGGCGGCAGGGTTATATGCAATGTCTCAGCCCCTGAAATACACGAAGAATCCAGAGACACAGGAAAGACCCGCTCTGAGACCGCAATTGAGATCGGCGCTGCAAAAGATATCGGCATTGTGGCTGTTGGCAACGCCCCCACCGCGCTTTACAAGGTTATGAAACTTATAAAGGACGGGATATTCTCCCCTGAACTTGTTATCGGCGTCCCTGTCGGCTTTGTCAAGGCTGTTGAGTCAAAAGAGGTGCTTTTACATATGAACTATCCATTTATCACATCACTCGGAAGAAAGGGCGGCAGCCCGGTGGCCGCTGCCATAGTAAACGGGATATTAAAACTTGTTCCCTAAAAATGGAAAATAAAATGACTATTCAAGATTTGAGATTCAAGTTGCAAAGGTTCAGATTGCTGACTTCCACCCTTCACCCCTCACCCTTCACCCTTCACCTTCCACCCTTCACCCTGACCCTGGCAGCTTTAGCCATATCTACCCTTTTCCCGGAAAAGTCGTATGCGATGCACATCTCAGAGGGGATACTCCCCCTTAATTGGGCAGCACTTTGGTTTGCTGTTGCCATGCCGTTTGTAGCATACGGGATATGGAGACTCAAGACAGTCTCAAAAACCGATTTATCCTTTAAACCCCTTGTAGGTCTTATGGCAGCAGCGGTCTTTATCATCTCCTGCATGCCTATACCCGTACCAACAGCCGGCACCTCCTCTCATCCATGCGGTACTGCAATATCCGGGATACTGGTCGGTCCCACAATTAGTATCCTTATCTCAGCGGTAGCCCTCCTGATACAGGCCCTTTTCCTTGCCCACGGAGGGTTGAGCACATGGGGTGCAAACATAGTATCCATGGGTGTGATCGGCTCCTTTGCGGGTTATGGTGTATTTAAGCTCATGAGAGGGGTTAAACTAAACCTTACTATCTCTGCCTTTTTTGCAGGCCTCCTTGCTGATTGGGCAACATACCTCACAACCTCTGTTGAACTTGCCTCCGGTATAAGGGGGGATGCCCCTTTTATGCCTCTGGTTACAAAGATTATTATTGCCTTTATCCCTACACAACTCCCGCTGGGGATACTTGAAGGCTTCATAACCGCTGGAATGGTAAGTCTTCTCCTGAAAAAGAGGCCTGATTTACTCGTAAGATTCGGCGTGATAAAGGCCGGTGAGGTGAAGGTATGAAAACAAAAGATACAAAATGCAAAACAGTAAAAGTTCATTTAACCGCTGAGATCGCAGAGTACGCAGGGTTTAAATTCAAAAGTAAACTACTATTACACAAAATACGGGATTATGGGGTGGCAATCTTATTAATATCTTTTTTACTCATTACCTGTCACTCATCCCCTGTCACTGCTTCAGACAAATGGGGAGGGGTTGATGAATCTGTTGTTGAAAAGGTGGCTAAAGAGTATGGCAGAGAGGCAAGGGAACCCTTTATAAACACCGACCGGGGAGACCTTCTCCTCTTCCTGTTTCTGCTTGCAGGTGCAATCGGAGGATTTGTCTGCGGCTATTACTGGAGGGTCATTATAAGCGAGCCGCAAAGGGTGAAGGGTGAAGGGTGAAAACTTGCGGGTGGCATGGACAAACTTGTTTGTCCGTGCTTCTTTGACGGCCGATCAAAGACGGCCTGAAGATGAAATGCTAAAATGTGAGGTTATTTTTGAACGAGCCCCAAGAGGATAGCAATGGAACTATTTTCTGAACACCTTAAAAAGGAACATCTCCTGTCAAAGATAGATGCAAGGATAAAGCTGATCGTTGTATTCACACTTTTAGTAATGGTCTTAAGCTATAAGGGGATATCCTTCCCTTTAATTATAGCCATACTCTGTCTGTTTCTCTGTCTGATGATGCGGGTTCCCTTTCGTGTTGTAATCCTCAGATTTTCAGAACCCATGTTTATCGCATCTGTATTGCTCCTTTTGAAATTCTTTTTCTCCGGAGAAGAGGCGCTCTTTTCCATCAACATCCTCGGTCTCAAGATTGTTGGACATAAGGACGGACTTATTGAAGGACTCAAGATATCAAGTCGAATAATAGGCGCAGTATCACTTCTCGCAGTACTTGGATTTGCCACACCTTTTACAGAATTTATGGCAGGGCTTTCATGGTTTAAGGTCCCAAAACCTTTTGTTGAACTCCTTATGCTTACTTATAGATATATCTTTGTCCTCTTTGAGGATGCGGGTGTTATATATAATGCCCAGAGGAATCGTCTTGGTTATTCAGGGATTAAAAAAGGACTGAGATCATTTGGCACCCTTACAGGGGCCTTAATAATCAGGGCATTTGAACATAGCCAGAAGACGTCTCTTGCAATGCTTCAGAGGGGTTATACAGGAGACATGCCAATGTTAAGGCAAAGACCGTTTAAGACGGCGGAGGTCACAACTGCTATACTCTTCGTGTTTGTAATGGGAATTATATGGAAGATATAATAAGGCTGTCTGCCAGAGACGTCTCATTCAAATATCCTGACGGGACATCTGCTCTCAAAGGTATAAACCTGGATATAAAGAAAGGTGAATTCATCGGCATATTGGGTTCCAATGGCTCAGGGAAGACAACACTCCTTAAGGCAATGGATGGTATTCTCAAGGGAATTGAAGGAAATGTGTATCTTGACAGCGTTGATATAAAAAGGCTTACTCCCAGGGATATCTATAGAAAGATCGGTCTTGTCTTTCAAAACCCTGATGACCAGCTCTTTGCACCGACCCTTTATGAGGATATAGCCTTTGGTCCAATAAATATGGGCTTTGATACAAAAGAGATCGAAACAAGGGTATTAAATGCCTTAAAGGATGTTGATCTGTCAGGTCTTGAAAAAAAATCTATTCATAATTTAAGCTATGGACAAAAAAAGAGGGCCTGTATTGCGGGTCTTCTTGCCATGGGACATGAGATACTTTTACTTGACGAACCTACTGCCGGTCTTGATCCAATGGGTGAATATAAAATGATGAATATCCTTCAGAGACTGAATAAAGAGAACAGTGTAACTGCGGTTATGGCAACTCACAGTGTCGACCTTGTCCCCTTGTTTCTTGACAGGCTTTATATCTTAAGTAAAGGAAGGATCATAAGACAGGGAAGTTCGGAGGAGGTATTCACATCCCCTGAAGATATGGAAGATATAAAGCTCAGGCTGCCGCAGATTGCAGAGCTTATATACAGGCTTAAGCACGAAGAGATGCTGCCATTTGATCGCATTCCCCTCACCGTAGGCGAGGCAAGGAGGGAATTAATAAAGACAATCGAGGTTATAAAAGAGAAGGCGGGTTGCGAAGCTAAGCCAGGCTGAGTTTTCAACCTCTTTTAGAAAAGAAAAAGAACCATATAATTACCTCCTATCTACATACATTTTTTGTAACCGTTCACGGTTATCAGTTCACAGTTATCAGTTTTTTCAATTTCCTTTGTAACTACTTAGGTTCACAGTTCCAGGGTTCACGGTTCCAGGTTAGAAAGCGATGACAGATACAAGATGCTGCCATTCGTGGCTTCCATCAACTATCTCAAGAAATATGAAGAGCGCAAGGCCACTAACCGTGAACCGTGAACCTGACAACCTGAATAGTTACTTTCCTTTTACTTTCTGTTTTCATTAACTGTAAACCGTGAACGCTTACGTTTTTTCTTCCAGCTATAATCATAAAGATACTGCGCCATCTCTGATCTTAGATTGATAATCTTTCTTTTATAAATGAGCTTGCTCTCTGGTGTTGCAAGAGGAGAGTAGGCGAGATTATGATAATAAGACATGACCACCTCAATATCCCCTATGGCTTTGATTAGCTCTTTATCTTTAGTAACAGGACTTTCAGGACTAAGTTTTTTAAAAAAATCATCCACAAAATTTTTCTGGATAGGGATACCCAGGATTGCATTTGAAAAACCAGAACCAAGAAAGATACAGGTTTTTCCTTTGTTGTCCTCTGGCGACTTATTCATTTTTGATATCCTCTATCTTTTTTCAAAGATAAAGATTTTGTAATTATCTATCCATACGATTTTTTTTCTTATGCCATATCTTTCAGGGCGTTATTTGTCCGACAGAGCGCTGTATCAAGATCAAAGTTTTTTCTTTCATCAGGCGTTAGTAAATGTAGGTTTGACCCCTTTTGTTCAATATTTCTCATTCGCAAGCACAAGGGCATTAATATAAAGATGCCTGCTTATATAGATTCCTTCAGCAATGAGCTTATCAAGAAAAGGCTTTAGCTGAAGAATCTTTTCATATTTCTTTGCATCTAACAGAATACCTATAGTTCCAGTAACATTGAGATTATTTAATTTGGCTATCTTTCTGGCTTTATCCTCATCTATAATGACAAGGTCAATTTCTTTTTCTTGAGCCAGGACAATTACCTCTGCTTCTCCTTCATCAAGGATTAATTCTAATGCTGCCTTCTCTTTAACATCTATGATATTTAATATTTTGTTTTTACCCCAGGTCTCAATGAATTTGGTCTTATTTTTCCCTTTCCTGGTGGCCTCTTTAAAAACAGCATTTGGAATATAGACCTTTTCAAAAAGTTCATCCAGCAAAGACAGATTATTAATGATAGCCAGGGAGATTAGCGGCGTGGTATTGATCACGGCCTTCATTTTGAGGCTTTCCTTGTCTTTTGGATATTACTTAAATCCTCCTCCAGTTCTTCAGGTGCATAGTTATAGACAGATATACTGTGCCTGGATAATAGTTCTATAAAATCCAATTTGTCCATTTCTGCAAGTTCAGCAGCCTTTCCAAGAGAGAGTTTGCCCATTTCAAAGAACTTGATGGCAGCAAAGCTTTTGATGTCTTTAAGGAGTTCCTCTGGTTTTTCGTTTAAGGCCAAGAATATATCATCAGGGATGTTCAGTTCCATCTTTTTTACAGGCATTTTATTGCCTCCTTCTTGTATTGTATTCCCTTTTTGTAAAATCCTGATTATTGTTAAATGATACCCTTAAAAACGTCTTCTGTCAAACTAAAGAATTGGGGTCAAACCTACATTATACATTTAAGCGCATCTATCACCTTCTTTAAATCATCCGATCCCTTTATCCTGTTTCCCATAGCTGTAAGCACATTTGTTGCAGCCTGAGGGCCAATCCCGAAATATTTACCTATACTGGTTTAAATTTGTATTTTGTATTGGCAAAAGCTTTAAGGCTTTTGCACTCCGGAGGTTTGAGCCATGCCTTTTGGTTGAGGTCAAGGCTATGTAGAACCTGTCTTGTTCTATTTTTACTTAGGGCTCGCTCAAAAATAACTTCCCAATTACTCAGCCACTACCTTTCCCTGCAGCATTCCCATCTGACAGTGAAATTTGTACTCCCCTGGAATCAGGGTGATATCCGAGGCCTCAATGGCAACATCAGTGCCTGTACCGATAGACAGACCGATATCTGCCTGTGATCTTCAATACATAAACCCAAAAATCCACAGCGGTATCTTATTTCCCACTCCTATCTCAATATCATCTACTGCCAGAAATGAATTTTTAATATTCTTAATTTGAGTAAAGGTCTTGTTTTTCCCGCCAACTTCAAAGGTATATCTGTCATTGATGAAAAAATCGCCTTTTGCAGGTATGGATACCTTGCAAGATGTGTGAAGCATGTTTAAGAAAAAGGTCTCCCTTATATTTCCAGTATCAGCATGATCAGGGGTTGCTATCGCATAAATCAAATTAGGGTTGTTCAGGTAAATCTTTTCCGGTTTTTCAAAACCTCTAAGTCCCTTGCCACTTTTAGAAACAGTCAGTATTATCCCTGCATCTTCCAGGTATTTAATATAGGTTTTAAGTGTCCGTTCATCTCCAATATCAAGCAAGGTTTTTAAATTCTTCAAATCAGGTGTAAAAGGAACTGATGATGCTATGATTGATAAAAGCTTTTTTATTTTCTTGATACTATTGCCGCTTAAGGAGGGGTATATGGCTATCAAGTCACTCTCCAGTGTAGTGTGTATGTTCTGCTCTAAAGTGAGGTAAAAAAGCCCCCTGTCTTTATACTCATTAAAGTATGGATAATAACCATATTCAAGATATTCCTTAAACAGGGCAAGGATTTTTTTATCCTTTTTTTCTACCATATTTATAATGTCATGGGCTATATGCTTATGATTTTTTATTATATCTTCAAGGCTGTAACTTTCTATGTTTATATTGGCAGTCATCTCTATGAATTCCCTGATGGACATGCCGAACATCTTGTAAACCACGGCCCTTCTGCTTAAATCATGACTGCCTCTGTAAATCTCTAAAGCTGAACTGCCCGAGGCTATTATCTTAAGCTTTGGAAATGTATCATTAATGCTTTTTAATTCCATAGACCAGTTTGGATATTTATGTATCTCGTCAAAGCAGATCAACTCTCCACCGAGATTATAAAACTGTTCCGCTATTTCATAGAGAGAATGGCTGCCGACAAGAAAATGGTCTGCCTGAATGTAAATAGCCTTGCTTGTAAAAATATCGGCGTTATAAAAAGAAAGGATATGCTGAGTCATGGCAGTGGTTTTTCCTATGCCTCTCTGGCCGACAATAAAAGAAAAACGATTATTCAGAGGATTGGATTTCAAAAAGTATCTTTTATAATCCCTGTTATTTATTTTTATAAAGTTCTGGCTGAGCCTGAAAAAATCCTCTATCATGACATCTCCTTGTTAGTATCGTAATCCTAATATATCATGTTTATAATAGTAATGCAATTCGTATAAAATGTTCGCCGGCAATTCTGGTGAACATGGAGTATGTTGTTGAACATGTCACGTAAACGTCTAAATTTTTCATCATTTTAATTAAATCCGGTTACCCTCAAGATTTGACAAAAGCCAAGAAGAGAATAATATTTTACTCCTATAGACAATTATTACCTGAATCTTGCACCATTTCGTACAAAAAATTTTTGCATTGATTTATCGCTTTATATTTCAATGCATTACATAGAACGTTGCAAAAAAGCAGATAACGGAGATTAACCTAAATGGTTAAATATACAATGAAATATTCGGCTCTTCTCCCAATTACTACGGTACAGGTAGAGGTATCGGGATAGGATCACTAGCCTGAAAGATTTTAAGTATGAAGTATTTAAGAT